>DATHOV010000275.1:0-7119 GCA_035484515.1 Lysobacteraceae bacterium | reverse complement strand
GCTCGAACGCGAGGCCCACGCCATCGCCACCGAAGACCTCGCCGCCAACCGCACGATGGGCGAAGCGGGCGCGGCGCTGATCGCGCCCGGATCGGGCGTCCTCACCCATTGCAACACCGGCTCGCTGGCTACGGCGGGCTTCGGCACGGCGCTCGGCGTGATCCGCGCGGGCGTCGCCGGCGGCCGCATCGCGCGCGTGTTTGCGGGCGAAACACGGCCGTGGCTGCAGGGCGCGCGGCTGACGGTATGGGAGCTGCAACAGGACGGCATCGACGCGACCCTGATCGCCGATTCCGCAGCCGCGCACCTGATGACGACGGGGCAGGTGCAATGGGTGATCGTCGGTGCGGACCGGATCTGTGCGAACGGCGATACCGCGAACAAGATCGGCACCCACCAGCTCGCCATCGTCGCCCGCTATCACGGCGTGAAGTTCATGGTGGTCGCACCGTCCTCGACGGTGGACATGGACACCGCGACCGGCGCAGGGATCGAGATCGAGCTGCGCGATCCGGCGGAACTGCTGGGCGTCGCGGGCTCGCGACACGTCGCCGAAGGCGTGAAGGCGTGGAATCCGGTGTTCGACGTCACGCCTGCGAACCTGATCGATGCGATCGTCACCGAACGGGGCGTGGCGATGGCTCCGGACACGGCGAAAATGGCTGCCATCTTCGAACCGAAGTCAAGCGCCTAAGTTGCTGTTTTGAACACGTTTTTTCGGAACCTTCCGAGCCTGTCGGAACGCGCTTTCTGGTATCATTCACCCATCTCGAACGCGGCCTTCGGCGGGTACTCCGCCGGGGCCGTGCTGCATGTTGAAAAACGGAACCGCGAATGACCGATCACGCCAAGGAAATCATCCCCGTCAATCTCGAAGACGAGATGCGCAGGAGCTATCTCGACTATGCGATGAGCGTGATCGTGGGGCGTGCGCTGCCGGACGTGCGCGATGGTCTCAAGCCCGTGCATCGCCGCGTGCTGTACGCGATGAGCGAACTCGGCGCGCACAGCAACAAGCCCTACTACAAGTCCGCGCGCATCGTCGGCGACACCATCGGCAAGTTCCATCCGCACGGCGACCAGTCCGTGTACGACACGCTGGTGCGCATGGCGCAACCGTTCTCGCTGCGTTACCTGCTGGTGGACGGGCAGGGCAACTTCGGTTCGGTCGATGGCGACTCCGCAGCGGCGATGCGCTATACCGAAGCGCGCATGGCCAGGCTCACGCACGAGCTGATGGCCGACATCGACAAGGAAACCGTCGATTTCCAGCCGAACTACGACGAGAAGGAATCCGAACCGACGGTGATGCCGTCGCGTTTCCCCAACCTGCTGGTCAACGGCTCGGCCGGCATCGCGGTCGGCATGGCGACCAACATCCCGCCGCACAACCTGTCGGAAGTCATCGACGCGGTGGTCTCGCTGATCGACGATCCGGACATTTCGATCGAGCGCCTCATGCAGCACATACCGGGCCCGGATTTCCCGACCGGGGGCATCATCAACGGCGCGGCGGGTATCCACGCCGCGTACCGCACCGGCCGCGGCCGCGTGCTGATGCGTGCGAAGACCGAGATCGAGGTCGACGAGAAGTCCGGCCGCGAGGCGATCATCGTCACCGAGTTGCCCTACCAGGTGAACAAGGCGCGGCTGATCGAGAAGATCGCCGAGCTCGTGAAGGAAAAGAAGCTCGAAGGCGTAGCGGTCGATCTGCGCGACGAGTCCGACAAGGACGGGATGCGCATCTACATCCCGGTCAAGAAGGACTGCTCGGCCGAGGTGCTGCTCAACAACCTGTTCCAACAGACCCAGCTCGAATCGGTCTTCGGCATCAACATGGTGGCGCTCGTCGACCGGCGTCCGCGCCTGTTGACGCTGAAGGAGATGCTGGAGTCTTTCGTGCGCCATCGTCGCGAGGTGGTCACGCGGCGCACGATCTTCGAACTGCGCAAGGCGCGCGCCCGCGCTCACATCCTCGAAGGCCTCACGGTCGCGCTGGCGAACATCGACGCGATGATCGAGCTGATCAAGACCTCCGAGAACGCCCAGGTCGCGCGCGAGCGCCTTATGGCGCGGCGCTGGGAGCCGGGGCTCGTGGCGGCGCTGCTCGCTGCCGCGGGCGCGGATGCTTCGCGACCCGAAGATATGGATCGCACGTTCGGCATGCACGAAGACGGTGTCGATTCCAATGGATATCCGGCCAAGGCCGGATATCAGCTGTCCGAGACGCAGGCGAAGGAAATCCTCGAAATGCGCCTGAACCGCCTGACCGGGCTGGAGCAGGAGAAGCTCACCGAGGAATACCGCATCCTGCTCGAATCGATCGCGAACCTGATCGGCATCCTCGAAAACCCCGACCGCCTGCTCGCGGTGATCCGCGACGAACTGGCGAACATCAAGGAAGAATTCGGCGACGCCCGCCGCACCGAGATCCGCGCGAGCCAGGAAGACCTCGACATCCTCGACCTGATCGTGCCCGAGGACGTGGTCGTCACGCTGTCGCACGCGGGCTACGCCAAGCGCCAGCCGGTGAGCCTGTACCGTGCGCAGCGACGCGGCGGCCGCGGACGTTCGGCGACGGCGGTGAAGGAAGAGGATTTCATCGACCGGCTGTGGATCGCGAACACGCACGACACCCTGCTGACTTTCACCAGCGCGGGGCGCGTGTTCTGGCTCAAGGTCCACCAGTTGCCCGATGCCGGTCCCGGCGCGCGCGGTCGTCCGATCGTCAACTGGCTGCCGCTGGAAGCGGGCGAGCAGGTGCAGGCGGTGATGCCGGTACGCGAGTTCAGCGGCGACCGCTACGTGTTCTTCGCGACGCGCCTGGGCACGGTGAAGAAGACCCCGCTGTCGGATTATTCGCGGCCACGCACCAGCGGCATCCGCGCGATCGATCTTGATGAAGGCGATGGGCTCGTCGGCGTGCAGCTCACCGACGGTACCCGCGACGTGATGCTGTTCGCGAGCAACGGCAAGGCGGTGCGCTTCGCCGAGGACGAAGTGCGCCCGATGGGTCGCACCGCGCACGGCGTGCGCGGCATCCGGCTCGCGCCCGACGCGCAGGTCGAAAGCCTGATCGTCGTCGAGGGCGAGGGCGACATCCTCACCGCCAGCGAGAACGGCTATGGCAAGCGCACGCCGGTCGAAGCCTATCCGCGCAAGGGTCGTGGCACGCAGGGCGTGATCGCGCTCGCCGCGAGCGCGCGCAATGGCGACCTGGTCGGCGCGATCCAGTTGACCGGGCAGCACGAGATCCTGCTGATCTCCGACAAGGGAACTTTGGTGCGCACGCGTGCGTCCGAGATCTCGCAGGTCGGCCGCAATACCCAGGGCGTCACCTTGATCCGCGTCGGCGATGGCGAAAAGCTGATTGCGCTCCAGCGGATCGACGCGCTCGCCCTGGCGGACGGCCTTGAGGATACGACCCAGGCCGACGGCGATGAGCACCCACCGGCGTGACGATGCGCCCGCCCGCATGGCCTGCGGAATCGGGCATGATTCGGACGGATCGATGATCGACGAACCACTGAGAGGATCGCGAATGCTGCGGAAACATGCCTGGCTGGTGATGTTGTCGTTGCTGACCGCGATCCCCTGTGCCGCGCTCGCGATACCACCCGAAGCCCTCGTGGCGCCGGCAGTTGCCACAGGCGCAGTTGCCACAAGCGCAGTTCCTGCAAGCGCAGTCCCCGCAAGCGCTGTGGGCGCATCGCCGGCCGTGTTGCCCCCGACGTCGGGCAGCCGGATTGCCGCGGCACGCGATGCGGTGATGCCTTACGTGGTCAGCATCCTCACGGTCAGCCAGAGCTTCTCGCAGGGCGAACCGACGCTGAGCCTGTCCAGCGGCAGCGGCACGGTGATCACGCCGCAGGGCGACATCGTCACCAATGCGCACGTGGTCGAGAAAGGCAAGGCGTTCCGCGTGGTGTTCGCCGACGGCCGCGAACTGCCGGCGAAACTGGTCGGCGAAGACACCCTGTCGGATCTGGCCGTGCTGCACGCGGAGCCGGCGAAGCCCGAGGTCTTCAAGCACGCCGAGTTCGCCACGACGAACGACCTCCAGGCCGGCGACACCGTGCTCGCGATGGGCGCCCCCTGGGGCCTGTCGAATTCCATGAGCGCCGGCGTCGTCAACAACCCGCGCCGCCTGCTGGTGTCGTTGTTCGACGACGAAGCCGATTACGAGGACACGCTCGGCCCGGATCTTCCCACCGGTCGCTATTACGCGTGGATCCAGCACGATGCGGCGATCGCACCGGGCAATTCCGGCGGTCCGCTGGTCGACATGAATGGACGCATCGTGGGCGTCAATGCGCGCGGCATGGTGCTTGGCGGCGATCTCGCGTTCGCGATCCCGGGCCCCGATGCCAAGCGCGTGGTCGATGCGCTGATCCAGCTCCATCATGTGCCGCGCGCCTATCTCGGCTTCCGCCTGCGTTCGCTCAAGGGCACCGACCATGCGAACGGCGTGCTGCTCAATGCGGTCGACCGCGACTCTCCCGCCGAGCACGCGGGCCTGCGCGCCGGCGACCTGCTGCTGACGCTGGACGGCCGCAGCGTGAACGCACCGCAACCGATCGACGTACCTGGGCTGCAACGCGACATCGCCGAACTGCCGATCGGCAAGGCGCTCGCGCTGGGCATCGAACGCGACGGCAAGCGCCTGGACGTCAAGCTGGTGACCGCACCCTATCCGCGCGATGCGACCGACGAGATCGGCTATGCGCCGTTCGGCATCTCGCTGCGCGAATTGACCGCGGCGATGGCGCGCCGGCGCGGCCTCGAATTCAACGACGGCCTCATGCTCACCAGCCTGCGCCCGGGTGGGCCGGCGGCGACTGCGCGTCCCGCACTGGCCGCAGGCGATGTGCTGCGCACGATCGATGGCAAGCCGGTGATCACCGCCCACGATCTCAAGCCGTGGCTGGACAAGCCCGCGAAGATCGAACCCCTGCTGATCGGCTTCGAGCGCGACGGCGAGGACTTGCTGACCACCTTGCGACCGACCTACGGCGACCGTTCGCGCACACCCTTGCCCGAGTTGCCGCAGGCCTGGGCAGGCGTCGAGGTGCAGCCGGTGACTTCGTCGCTGGCGCCTGCGTTCGGCGAAGCCGCGCAGGGTTACCGCATCAGCCGCATCTATCCGGGCAGCCCGCTGGGCACCGCCGGTGCGAAGGTCGGCGACATCGTCACCGCCATTGCCGACCAACCGCTCAAGCCGAGCAGCGACAACAGCACCGACCAGTTCGACCAGGCCGTGCGCGAACTCGAAGTGGGGCAGCCGGCGAAATTCGCGATCCTGCACGGCACCGCCCCGAGTGTGCTCACGATCAAGCCCACCGCGTCGCCACTCGAGGAGACCGGGCTGAAGGTCCTGCAGGTATCCAAGCTCGGCATCCAGGCGCGCGAGTTGAGTTTCTACGACCGCGTCGAGCGCCACCTCCCGGCCGACCAGAAGGGCGTCTACGTCTCGACGGTCGAGAGTGGCGGACCCGGCGGTCTCGCGCATCTCAGGGGCGGCGACATCGTGCTCTCGCTCGACGGCCACGCCACGCCCGACCTCGATGCCTTCAGCGCAGCGCTCACCCAGGCGCTGCAGTCGCATACCCCGGCGATCCCGATCCTGGTGGTGCGCGGCGCCGAAGTGAGCCTGCTGTTCCTCGATCGCAGCTGGCTGCAGGACAAGCTCCCATGAGGAAGCCATCGCACATGCGCTTTCGTACTTCCATCCTCGTTCACGCCATGGCGATCGTCCTGCTGTCGTCGGCATCGCTCGTCGCTTCGGCTGGTTCGAACGACGACGTCCACGATTTCAAGACCGTGGTCCAGAAGCGCGGCGATACCGCCGTGCCGGTGAAGTTCGTGATGACCGTGTCGGGCGCCGGTTCCGAGCAGCAGCAGGAAGGCCAGACCCAGGGCACCCTCGTGTCGGCCGACGGGCTGATCCTCGTACCGGGACGCGTGGTCAGCCTCGACCTGGGCGCCCTGAGCCGCGGCAGCGGGATCGGCAGTATGGGCGGCGGCTCGGTGCCATCGGCGAAGTCGGGGCAGTTCCGCGTGCGCCTCGCCGGCAGCGACGAATGGCAGCCGGCGGACCTGGTCACGCGCGACACCGAACTCGGCGTCGCCTGGCTGCGGCTGCGGCATCCGGGCGGAAAACTCCCCTACGTGGACTTCAAGGATGCGGCGAAGGTCGACATCGGCATGGAGTTGTTCACGGTCATGCGCACGTCCGACCAGTTCGGCAGCGTGCCGATCGTGCGCGCTGGTTACGTGCTCGGCGAAACCAATGTCCCGCGCCACATCTGGCTGATCGATGGTTCGCCCGGCGTCGCCTTCGATGGCGAGGGCAATCCTGCCGGCTTCGTCGACGTGGACCTGGCCGGCATGGTGCGTTCGCGCAATGCGTCCGGCAGCATCGGCATGGACATGGGCGATGCCGAATTCACCATGATCCCGGCCGATCGGATCGGGCGGGTGACCGCGGAGGCGGCCGTTCTGCCGATCGTCAAGCCTGCCGAGGGCGACAGCGACGAGGCCATGCCTTCGGCTCCGCTCGAACGCAAGCACGGCACGACTGCACCCGAGCCGGCACCGGCGCATCCGGCATCTCCCGGCGACGACCAGCCCAAGCCCGAGACAGCGCAACCCGACACGGCTCCGGCGAAGAAGTCGACGGGCGGTTGACCGCTGCACGCACGGCGATAGACGACAACGCCGATGGGCGTGGTGCTTCGATGAGGCCGCAGCGTTTCCGCTGTGGAGACATGGCGGCAATCCTCCGGAAACCGAAGAAACCGGGGGTCATACCCCGATTTCCTCGCGTTGCTCGGGATGACATTCGATCACGCCCTATCTCAGGCCCTGAGACCGGTCCGGTGCATGCTGATCTCCACGCATCGCACGACGCGACGCGGAACAGGGGAAGTCAGATGAACGTCCGGGCAAATTCGTCACGCAGAAGCCGCTGGACATTTGATCGTCCTGTAGGCGACGCGCGCCGGCGTTCTTCGGGACGATGAGGCCATGCCGGCAGGGCTTGCGGGTCCGTTTCGCGTCATTGTCGACCGGGAATGCCCCGTCGTCGGCCCGCTTTTCGCCTTCGTCGACCGGGAATGC
>DATHOV010000274.1:0-9344 GCA_035484515.1 Lysobacteraceae bacterium | reverse complement strand
GACCGCGGTGGACGACAGCGCAAGTCCGATGCCGACGACGACGGCAGCTTTCGAGCCCAGTCCGTATGCGATCAGCAATCCGCCCAACGCGGCCGCGGTCAGCACGACCTGCAATCCGCCGATGCCGAACACGCGCTTGCGCATCACCCACAGCCGCGCAGGCGAAAGCTCCAGGCCGATGATGAAGAGCAGCATCACCACGCCGAATTCGGACGCGCCGAGGATGCTCGCCGGATCGCGCACGAGCTCCATTCCCTGCGGACCGAGCACCACGCCCGCCGCGAGATAGCCGATGACCGCGCCGAGCCCGAGCTTGCGGAACAGCGGCACCGCGATCACCGCCGCGAGCAGGAAGACGAGGACGATTTCGAGATTGCCGCTGCCGTGCATGCCTACAGGTTACGCATGCACGAGTCCTGCGGACAGGGGTTCGGACGGAACGGTGCGTGCCCGCTCGACGACGGCAAAGCCGGCGTCGCTTCCTCAGAACAGGTCGGCGTCCATCTCCATCAACGCCGTCGCACCCGATCGCGCCTGGTCGATCATCGCCTTGCTTTCCGGATAGAGCTTGGCGAAATAGAAGCGCGCGGTCATCAGCTTGGACTTGTAGAACGGGTCGCCGCTGTCGAGCTTCCGCAAGGCGACACTTGCCGAGTGGCACCACGAGAACGAGAACACCAGGTGGCCGATCACGCGCAGGTAGGGCACGGCGGCGGCGGCGGCTTCATCGGGATCGACGGCCGCTTTCTTCGCGATCTCGACGGTCAGTTGCTGCACCTTCGCGGTGAGCGCGGCGAGCGGATCGGTGAATTCCTTCATCGCCGGATTGCCGGCGTGCGCGTCCAGCAGTTCCTGGATCACCTTGCCGAACTTCGCCAGCTTCGCGCCGCCGTCGGCGAGCACCTTGCGACCGAGCAGGTCCAGCGCCTGCACGGTGTTGGTGCCCTCGTAGATCATGTTGATGCGCGCATCGCGCACGTACTGTTCGAGGCCCGATTCGGCGATGTAGCCATGGCCGCCGAGTACCTGCATCGCGAGCGTCGTGCACTCGTAGCCGTTGTCGGTGATGAAGCCCTTGACCACCGGCGTGAGCAGGGCGACGAGGTCGGCGTTGTCGGCGCGCACCTTCTCGCTCGGGTGCTTGTGCTCGCGGTCGATCGCCAGGCCGGCCCAGTAGGTGAACGCGCGCGCGGCCTCGACGTACGCCTTCTGGGTGAGCAGCATACGGCGCACGTCGGGATGGAAGATGATCGGATCGGCCGGCTTGTCCTTCGCCTTCACGCCGGTCAGCGAGCGACCCTGCACGCGCTCCTTCGCATAGGCCAGCGAGTTCTGGTAGGCGACCTCGGCCAGTCCCACCGACTGCATGCCCACGCCGAGCCGCGCGGTGTTCATCATGACGAACATCGCATTGAGGCCGCGGTTGGGCTCGCCGACCATCCAGCCCCTGGCACCGTCGAGGTTGATCACGCAGGTGGCGTTGCCGTGGATGCCCATCTTGTGTTCGATCGAACCACAGGCCACGCCGTTGCGCTCGCCGGCATCGCCGTTCGCATCGGGCAGGAATTTCGGGACGACGAACAGCGAGATGCCTTTCGTGCCGGCCGGGGCATCCGGCAGGCGCGCCAGCACGAGGTGGATGATGTTCTTCGACAGGTCGTGCTCGCCGGCGGAGATGAAGATCTTGGTGCCGGTGATGGCGTAACTGCCGTCGCTTTGCGGCTCGGCGCGCGTGCGCAGGATGCCCAGATCGGTGCCGGCCTGCGATTCGGTCAGGCACATCGTGCCGGTCCATTCGCCGGACACGAGTTTCGGGAGATAGGTCTTCTTCTGCTCGTCGGTGCCGAAGGCCATCAGCGCGTTGTAGGCGCCGTGCGTGAGGCCCGGATACATCGACCAGGCCTGGTTCGCCGAATTCATCATCTCCAGAAAGGCGTTGTGCACGACGTGCGGAAGCCCCTGCCCGCCGAAGTCGGGATCGGCGCCGAGCGAGGGCCAGCCGGCATCGACGAATTGCCGATAGGCCTCCCTGAATCCGGTCGGCGTCGTGACCACGCCGTCGCCGCGCCAGGTGCAGCCCTCGCGGTCGCCGACCTGGTTCAACGGGAACAGCACCTCGGCGCAGAACCTGCCGCCTTCCTCCAGCACAGCGTCGATCGTGCCGCGGTCGATGTCGGCGTGCGGGGTCAGCTTGCGCAGGCCGGTCTCGACATCGAGCAGCTCGTGCAGCACGAACTGGATGTCGCGCAGCGGCGGGGTGTAGTGCGGCATGGAGGTTCTCCCGAAGCGGTCGCTCATCGTAGCCGCGTCCGCCCGCGCTTGGAATTGCGCGCAGGACGGGGTACTGGTCCAGTTTGAATTCCGTGTGCCAAGCCGAAGCCAGCAAGCCCCTCTCCCTCCGGGAGAGGGGTGGGGGTGAGGGTTCGGGTGCTCGCAGCGCCTCACATACTCCGAACCCTCATCCGCCCTCCGGGCACCTCGCTCCGCGCCCCGGCCATCGCGCGTGGCGCGAAGGCGCTCATCGTCGCGCGAACCCATGGTTCGCAAGCGCTCCTCTTCGCCCCGGAGGGAGAAGGGAAAGGCTGGCGACTACGCCATTTGAAATTTAAGCCGAACCACTACCCGGGACCGATGTCATTTCTCAGCTCGTCATTGACGAGCCAAATTGAAGCTTGCTTGCTCTTCCTGCGCCTACCCGTGCGGCTTCCCCGAGGCCGCCGCATACACCGCCTTGTCGATGAACGCGGCAACATCCGCGTGCAACTGGTGCAAGGCTTCGGGATTGAGATAGATCATGTGTCCCGACGGGTAGTAGTGGAACTCGAGGTTCTGCCTCTGCGCAGGCTCCAGCATCATGTGGGCGAGATCGTATTCGGTCGCGAAGAACGGCGTCGCCATGTCGTAATAGCCGTTGAGCGACATCACCTTCAGGTACGGATTGGTGCGCATCGCGGCGGCCAGATCGACCGCCACGTCAGGATTGTTCTCCTCGTCCCTGTGGCGGCCCGGCGCCCGGTGTTTCCAGTTCCAGTCGAAATCCTTGTCGCCGTAGACGCTGATCTCGTACGGCATGTCGGTCTGGTAGTGGAGCTCGCGCGTGAGGTAGTCGCTGAAGGTGGCGATGAAGGCGCCGGAGATCGCGGTGTCGGACGCGTCGTAGTCGGGATTCTCGCCCGCCGCGTCCACGTCGACGCCGGTGTAGCGCGAATCGTAGCGACCCACGGTGAGGCGCTGGTCGCGCAGCAGTTCCTTCTCGAAGCGGCCGAGGTCCACGCGCAGGTTCGCGCGCTTGATGAACTCGGCCGACAGGCCCGTGTACGCGGACATCTGGTTGGCGATCGCGTCGATTTCCGCAGGCGTGATGTCCTGCCCTTTCTCCAGCGCCTGCGCGTAGGGGCCGCCGGCGAACGCGCGCACCTGTTCGAGGAACGGCGCGAGCTCGGCGGGCTTGTTCGCGAGCTTGTTGTGGTACCACGCCGTGGCGGCGTAGCTCGGCAGATACGAGATGTAGGCCTGGTCGTAACCGGATTGCTCGATGCCGTAGTTGAGGATCGACGACAGCAGGATCACTCCGTTGAGCGCCATCCCGCGGTCCTGCAACTGATAGGAGACCGCTGCGGCACGGGTGGTGCCGTAGCTTTCGCCGAACAGGAACTTCGGGCTGCCCCAGCGGCTGTTCTTCGTCGTCCAGCGGATGATCGTCTTGGCGAAAGCATCGGCATCCTCATCCACGCCCCAGAACTGCTTGCCCTTGGCATCGCCCAGCGGACGCGAATAGCCGGTGCCGACCATGTCGATGAAGACCATGTCGGTCTTGTCGAGCAGGGTGTCGGGATTGGTCCCGAACGGGAACGGTGCGGGACGGATGGTTTCCGGGTTGGAGGTCTGCACGCGCATCGGCCCGAACGAACCCATGCGCAGCCAGATCGACGACGAGCCGGGACCGCCGTTCCAGAAGAAGGTCACCGGCCGCGTCGCTCCGTTCGCGCCGTCCAGCGTGTAGGCCGTGTAGAACATGCTCGCGACCGGTTTTGCGTCGTTGTCGCGCAAGGTGAGCGTGCCGGCGACCGCGTGGTATTTCAGCGCGTGGCCGCCGACGGTGATGCTGTGCTCGGTCGCGACTTCGCGCTCGGCGACCGGCGGGCTGATCCAGCCGTCGGCGATTTCCCTCGCGACGCGCTCCTGGTAGTTCTTCGCCGGCGTCTTCGCATCGCCCGGCGCCGCATCCTTGGACTTCGCGTCGTCGCCCGGCTTGTCCTGGGCCAGCAGGGCCGCGGAGGCGGGCAACAGCAGGAGTGCGAGTGCGATCTGTCTGAACATGGCCGGTCCTTGTTTCGGGGCGCAGGCAGTTGGGCACAACCAGGGAGTCCGGCGCAAGTATCGAAAGTCCGTCCCGGGCGACGCCCGCAAGCTTGCCTTGCTATCCTGATGCACCCGTCGGCGCCACCGGCGCGCCGTCCGATCGAAGAAGGTCGAACGCCGAGTGATTCGAGGAGAACCCATGCGCTACATCCTTTCCCTGGCTGCCTGCCTGTTGCTCGCATCGAGCGCACTGGCGGGTACCAGAACACCGCTGCCCACGAACGCCGAAGCGAGCCAGCTCGTGACCGGCACGATCGAGGTAGGAGCCGACGGCACGCTGCTGCACTATGCGGTCGACCACCCCGAAAAGCTCGATGAGGGCGTGCTGCACGTGATCGACCTGTCCGCGGCCGGATGGCGATTCAAGCCGATGGTCGCGACGGAGAAGGCGACGATGTCGTTGAGCATCCACGCCAGCAAGGACGAATCCGGCCACTACCGGACCTGGGTCGACAGCGCGGATTTCGAGCCTTTGCCGGCGCAGGGCGTCTTCTGGAGTTGGGCAAAGAGCACAACGCCCGACTATCCGAGCGAAGCGCTCCAGGCAGGCGTCGGCGGCACGGTCTATCTGAGCCTGCACGTGGCTCGCGATGGTACGGTTGCCGACGTTTTCGTATCCCGGGTCGATCTGGATACCGAGGACAAGCCTGTCACGATGGACCATTGGCGCTCGGTCCTCGGTGACGTTTCGGCCAAGGTCGCCAGATCGTGGCGATTCCGTCCTCCGACGAACCCGCTGGACGAGGCCGTAACCCTCACGGTCCCGGTGACGTTCTCGCCCGACTGGCCGCAGCCAAAGCCGAGGTACGGCCAGTGGACCGGATATTTCCCCGGCCCCTTCGTCCCGGCTCCATGGCTGCCCGCCCCGGAGACTTCCTCGCTGAGGAATGCGTCGGCCCTCGCGGCCAACGGCATCTATCCGGTGAAGCACAACGGACCCGAACTGGCGACCCCACTCGGCGCGAACTGAGCCAAACCGCGCATGCGAAAACGCAAAAAGGGGACGCGCCTAATCAATCGACAATTTTCTTCGCTGTCTGCCAATGGGTTTGCAGACGACGGGGCGGTTCAGGTTCTTTTGGCCCCTTTTTGCTTTTGGGATGACAAGACCTCCATTGTCATCCCGAGTGGAGCGAGAAATGCCTCTCAACAGTGAAGCTGGTCATCTGTTACCTGAAGGCACAGCAACTTCGAGATCCCTCGCTTCGCTCGGGATGACAAGGAAGGTTTGGGATGACAAAGGAGTGACAAGGAACGAATTGATGGGGTACGTCCCCGTCATGTTGCGTTCTTTGAGGGTGTCTGAATCCTGCTCCCGTTGCTGCGTCCCGGCAAGCCGGGAGCGACGGCGTCTACGGGGGACATGACCCATCCCTGTCCGGCGCTCAGCCGAAGGCGTATCCCCTTCGGGATAAGGCGCGTCTCCTTCGGGATAAGGCGCATCCCCTTCAGCCTAAGGCGCATCCCCTTCAGGACAAGGCGCATCTCCTTCAGCCTAAGGCGCATCCCCTTCAGGATAAGCCGCATCCCCTTCAGGACAAGGCGCATCCCCCAGGCGATACGCCACATCCCCTGCGTCCTGCGACGCATCCCCTTCACCAGTCGCTTCATTTTCCGGGGCATTCCCGCCTTCCCAGCCGCCCCGACGCATTCACACTTCCGCTGCGGTCCTGACCATTTCCGCCGCGATCATGGCCCATTCCGCCGTGGCCGTGGCCTTGCCCTTCCCGCCCCGATCCAACCCAGTTTCGCCCCGGACGTACCCTTTTCCGCCCCGAACTAACCCTGTTCCGCCGCCGTCCAGGGTTTTCCTGTCGCAACCCTGCGGTTGCGCTGTCGACTACGGCAAGGTACCGATCGATCCAGGTCTGGCCGCCTCCGTCCCGCCCTGCGTACCTCAGGGACATACCTGTTATTGCTCCACGGGCAACCGTCGCTCCTGCTTGTCATCCCGAGCGTAGCGAGGAAGCGCTTTTCAACAGCGAAGCTGGTCATCTGTCGGGGAAGGCGCAACACATGCCGGGAATTTTCCTGCACCCCATCGACATGCGAAAACGCCCCGCGATGCGGGGCGTTTTCGTTTCCGATCCGACGATCAGCGCTTCATGAAGCGGGGAGCCTTCAGCGCTTCATGAACCGGAAGAACTCGTCGTTGGTCTTGGTGTCCTTCATCTTGTCGAGCAGGAATTCCATCGCCGACAGCTCGTCCATCGGGTGCAGGAGTTTGCGCAGGATCCAGATCTTCTGCAGCATTTCCGGCTCGATCAGCAGTTCCTCGCGGCGGGTGCCGGAGCGGTTGATGTTGATCGCTGGGTACACGCGCTTCTCGGCGATGCGGCGGTCCAGGTGCACCTCGGAGTTGCCGGTGCCCTTGAACTCCTCGTAGATCACCTCGTCCATCTTCGAGCCGGTATCGACGAGCGCGGTGGCGATGATCGTCAGCGATCCGCCTTCCTCGACGTTGCGCGCGGCGCCGAAGAAACGCTTCGGGCGATGCAGGGCGTTCGCGTCGACGCCGCCGGACAGGACCTTGCCCGACGAGGGCACGACCATGTTGTAGGCGCGCGCCAGACGGGTGATCGAGTCGAGCAGGATCACCACGTCGCGCTTGTGCTCGACCAGGCGCTTGGCGCGCTCGATCACCATCTCGGCGACCTGCACGTGGCGCGCGGCCGGCTCGTCGAACGTGGAGGAGATCACCTCGCCGCGCACGGTGCGCTGCATCTCGGTGACTTCCTCGGGACGCTCGTCGATCAGCAGCACGATCAGGTGCGCATCCGGGTGGTTGCTCATGATCGCCTGGGCGACGTTCTGCATCAGCATCGTCTTGCCGGCTTTCGGCGGCGACACGATCAGGCCGCGCTGGCCCTTGCCGAGCGGCGCCATCAGGTCGAGGATGCGGCCGGTGATGTCCTCGCTGGAACCGTTGCCGCGCTCGAGGTGAAATGCTTTTCGCGGGAACAGCGGGGTGAGGTTCTCGAACAGCGCCTTGTTCTTCGAGGCTTCCGGCGGCTCGTTGTTGATCGTGGTGACCTGCGAGAGCGCGAAGTAGCGCTCGCCCGGTTTCGGCGAACGGATGCGGCCGGTCAGGTGGTCGCCGGTGCGCAGGTTGAAGCGGCGGATCTGGCTCGGCGAGATGTAGGTGTCGTCCGGACCGGCGAGGTAGGACGCATCGGCCGAACGCAGGAAGCCGAAACCATCGGGCAAGATCTCCAGCACGCCCTCGGCGGCGACGCCTTCGCCGTAGCGGGTGAGCACCTTGAGCAGGGCGAAGATCACCTCCTGCTTGCGCATGCGCGCAACGCCTTCGGTGATGCCCAGCTTGTCGGCGATTTCCAGCAGCTGGTACGCCGGCATCTTCTTGAGCTCGGTCAGACCGTAGACCGGGAAGCCTGGCGGCAGCGGGGGCAGCGGCTGGTTGTCGTTGAACTCGCCCCCTTCGTTGCCACGGTTGTCGTTGCTTCGTGGCTGGTTTTCGCGCGGGCCGCCCTGGTTGGGTTCGCGGCCTTGCGGACGGTTCTGGCGGTCGCGGAAGCGGTCGCGGCGGTTCTGGTGGCGGTGCTGCTGGTTGGGGTTCTGGCCGCCGCCTTCACCGTTTGGCTGCACGGTTTGTGCAGCGTTGTCGGCATTGGATTCGTTCGCGCGCTCGGCGCGCTCGGGCTCGTTCGCGGGCGGCGGCGGCGCGGCTTCACGCTGCTGCGGCTGCTCGCTGCGCTCGACGGGTGCAGCCTGGGCGGGTGCTGGCGTGGAAGAAGAAGCGTCGGCGGACGCGGCGGGCTTGCTTTGGCGGGGCTGACGCGGGCGCTTGACGGCGACCTCGGCAGTCTCGTTATCAGATTCGGACACGGAGTGACCCTGTAAGTGAGGGCGGAATGAAAAACCGGGGATGGGTGCTGCGAAGGGGCGCGGGAATCGATTCATCCGGGCGCCGCTTGGTGAAACCTAACACTGTGGCCACGTGGCGGCAAGTCGAGGCGAGCGGAATGTGACTCGTGGTTCAGGCACACCGGACCGATCATCCGCCAGCCGACTTATGGTCCCGCAAGACGCAAAACTGCAGTCAGGACAAAAGCGCTGCTGCCGCCCCATAGCGAAACAGCCGGAAGCGGTACAGCGCCAGTACCGGGTTCGTGTGCACTGTTGCCCGAAGCTTGTCGGAATCCACTTTCACGAACAACAGGAGGACGCCGACCAGCACGTAGGCGGCCGGCATCAACCAATGCATCAGTAGATCGTCAGCACCCATTCTGTCTTCTCAGAAACAGATAAGGCGCAAACCTCAGGCAATCCCGCGATCGATGAACTGCACGAGCTGGCTGCGCGCCACGGCGCCGACCTGGGTCGCATGCACCTTGCCGTCGCGGAACAGCATCAGGGTCGGGATGTTGCGCACGGCGTACTGGCGCGGGGTGGTCATGTTCTGCTCGATGTTGAGCTTCATCACCTTGAGCTTGCCGGTGTAGACCTGCGCGAGCTCCTCGACCATCGGGCCGATCATCTTGCACGGGCCGCACCATTCGGCCCAGAAATCCACCAGCACGGGCTCCTTGGACTTGAGCACCTTGGCTTCGAATTCGGAATCCTTGACGTCGGCGACGATTTCGCTCACTTGCGGCTCTCCTGAAGGCGTTGGCGCGTGGCAGGTCGGCCCCGGCCACCGCATCGGTTACACTTGGGGGCGTTTTGTTCGCGGTTCAAGCATTTCCGGCTTGCCGCGCCGCGCCCCACAGTCAGCCGCAGTTTGCGATCTGGAAGCCGGGCACGCAAGCTCAGCGCGCCACGCCGTCACCAGACAAAAGAGCATGACCGACAAACCCCTGACCGATATCGCCTTCTCCAACTTCGACCTGCACCCGGCGCTGCTGGCCGGCCTGGAGAAAGCCGGATTCACCCGCTGCACGCCGATCCAGGCGCTGACCCTGCCCCTTGCGCTCGCCGGCCGCGACATCGCCGGCCAGGCGCAGACCGGCACCGGCAAGACG
>DATHOV010000273.1:0-3611 GCA_035484515.1 Lysobacteraceae bacterium | reverse complement strand
AACCACCCGCGCGAAAGCGACTTGCGCGCCGTCGAGGAAACCGCCGAAACACAGGGAATGGTCGATCGAGGTTTCGACGAGCGCACGCGGAATGCCGCGCGCCCACGACGACTGCTCCGCAAGGAAGCGATGGATCAGGGCGATGTCCAGCTCGGCCGGATCGGTCGATACGCGCAACCCACCCATCGTCAGCGCGCAAGCTCGAAGTAGGTCAGGCTGATCCCGGATATGCTCAATCCGCGCTGTGTCATGTCGCTGCGTGCAGGAAGTTGTTCGTGCGCGCGCTCGGTGAGCAGGACCATGTTCTGGGTCGCGATGTCCTCGCTGAGCTTGCAGGCGAGGTTGATCTCGTCGCCGAACAGGTCGTGGTTCTCTATGTTGAGAACACGGCCCCAGCCGATGCCGATCGATGCGTACAGGTGGCGGTCCTCGGGCAACAGCAGGTTCACCGTCTCCAGCCTCTCGATGATGACCAGCGAGGCTGCCAGCGCGGCTTGCACGCTGTCGAACAGGCAGAACAGGTTGTCGGCTTCGGTCTTGATCAGCTTGCCGCCGTTTTCGCGGATCGCCGGGCAGCACACGCGGTGCATCTCGTGGATCATCAGCAGGAAGGCGACGATGCCGTGCTGGTGCGTGGTCCGGGTGAAGCCGCACATGTCGATGATCAGCGGCGCCTGTTCCTGCTCGAATTGCTCCTTGATCTGCGCTGTGATCTTCTCGTGCTGATCGGGGTGCTGGAGCATGGAGTCGAGCAGGTCGTCCAGCGCCTTGCGCGAATTGGGCAACGGCGGAGCCTCGGCGTGGTCGGAGCGGGAATCGTTCATGGCAGCGCGAGTGTAGGCCAAACCGCGTGGCGATGGCGGTGATGCCGCCACGCCGCGCGCTCAGCGCGCGCCGGAGGCACTTTTCGCAAGCTCCCGGATGAATCCGAGCAGCGCCGCAAGCCCGTTGTTGCGCGTCGGCGAGAGGTGTTTGGCCAACCCGATTGCGGCGATGTAGTCAGGTTCGGTAGCGAGGATCTCCTGCGCCCCGCGCCCCGAATACACGCGCAGGGCGAGGAAGACCAGGCCGGAGACGATCGCCGAGTCGCTGATCGCGCGGAAATCCAGCCGCCGCGCATCGCCGTCGGCGACGATCCACACCATCGACTGGCAGCCAAGCAGGCGGTGCTCCTCGGTCTTCAGTTCCTCGGGAAAGTCCGGCAACTTGCGACCGAGGTCGATCAGGTACTGGTAACGCTCGGACCAGTCGGCGAAGAAGCCGAACTCCTCCACAATCGCAGCCTGCGCTGCTGCTGCGGTGGGTTCAAGAGGGAAGTGGGCCTCCGACATCGACGGTTTGCGCCTCATAGGGATGGTATGAACAAGCCCCTCCTGGTCTTGTTCATACGCACCGAGTCCGGCACACGTCCGGACTCGGTGCTCGCGGACAACGACTTGCGCCGTTGTCCGCGGCGGTGCGTCCATGCACCGCGGGAAGGTCTGAACAAGTCCACACGGATCGTCGGCAATGTGAGCCCGTGATGCAAGGATGTCGAGGCGGATGATGGAACTGGCCTTCAGCGATGCGCAGTACTCGGGCAAGCGAACGCGGTGCGAAGTGTATCTGCCGGAGATGGAGAAAGAGGCGCCGTCGTGCCCAGTCCCGCGGACACTGATCGAACCGCGCAACCCCAAGGCCGGGAAGGATCGCCGGCCGTGTCCACTGGAGACGATGTTGCGCATTACCCCGGCTTTACCGGGGAATACCTACCGCTGCGCCAGCGTGCCCGCACGATAGAACGCGTGGTCGCCGATCACTGCGACGATGCGCGCGTGCGGCGTGCGCGACTGCGCGATGGAACGCAGCTCGAAGCTGTTCGCGCCCGGAACGATCTCCTGGCGCCTGCCCGCGGGCTGCGACCAGTTGCGCGCCGAGGAAACTGCGACGCGCAACGCGGCGACTGCGGCCATCGGTTCGCCGAGGCGATGCTCGGGGCTGAGCGTGGCCATCGCGAACTGGCCCGGCGCGGTGACGACCGAGCAGATCGAAGCCCCCCACACGCCGCTGTCGCGTCGGCGCAGGGCGACTTCTGCGATCGCGCGCTGGCCCAGTTCGGATTGGTCGCGCGCTTCGAGGTAGACGGTGGTCGCCAGGCACATCGGGTCGGCGACCGGCTGGGGCAATGCGTGCGCCAGCCAGAGAATCAATGCCAGTTTCATCGCTTGGTTTCCTTGCTTCGTTGGCCGGAACGATCGGATGGATCGTCGACGGCATGGCGTCATGGGGACACGCTGGACAGGGATCGGTCTCTCTGGCACGGGCCGACAGGGCCCGGAATGGGTGGGGGGCGGACCTTAGCACGGCTTTTGCGGGCGCGTGTAAAGGAAATGAAGCGTGGCGGTGCGGTGGAATGGCCACGGCATGGCCAGTTGCGGAGGCGCACCGGCGCGCGCCCGGAACCGAAATCACAAAGGCTTGTGCCGGGATTGCCCCGGAGTCGGAACCGCTAGAGTCTCGCCGCCAGCCTGCTGCCCTGGTCGATCGCGCGCTTGGCGTCGAGTTCGGTGGCGAGATCGGCGCCGCCGATGACGTGCACTTCGCGGCCGGCATCATGCAAGGGCTGCACGAGTTCGCGCAGCGATTCCTGGCCAGCGCAGATCACCACGTGGTCGACCGACAGCAGTTGTTCGCTGCCATCCACGCGGATGCGGAGGCCTTCATCGTCCACGCCGACATATTCCACGCCGCCGAGCATCTTCACGCCCTTGGCCTTGAGCGTGGCGCGGTGGATCCAGCCGGTGGTCCTGCCGAGCTTGGCGCCGGGCTTGCCGGAGCTGCGCTGCAGGAGCCAGACCTCGCGCGCTGGCGCTTCGACATGGGGCTGCGTCAATCCGCCGCGCGCGCGCTGGTCGAGATCGACGCCCCATTCGGCCATCCAGCGTGCAGGATCGAGGCTGGGCGACGGTTCTTCCTGCACGAGGAATTCGGCGACGTCGAAACCGATGCCGCCGGCGCCGACGATCGCCACGCGTCTGCCGGGAACGATGCGCCGGGTCAGCACATCCAGATACCCGCAGACCTTCGGATGATCGTGGCCGGGGAAACTGACGCCGCGCGGCGAAACGCCGGTCGCGAGGACGATCGCATCGAAACCCGCGACATCGTCGTGAGCAGCCTTGCGGCCGAGTCGCAGCTCCACGTTTTCTTCCGCGAGGCGATGACCGAAGTAACGCAGCGTTTCGTGGAACTCTTCCTTGCCCGGGATCCGCTTGGCCAGATTGAACTGGCCGCCGATCTCGTCATGGGCGTCGAAGAGGGTGACGCGATGGCCCCGCTGCGAGGCGACGGTCGCGCAGGCCATGCCTGCCGGCCCCGCGCCGATCACGGCGATTCGACGCGAAGTCTTCGTCGGCGTGTAGTTGAGTTCGGTCTCCGCGCAGGCGCGCGGATTGACGAGGCAACTGGCCTTCTTCGCGACGAACACATGGTCGAGGCAGGCCTGGTTGCAGGCGATGCAGGTGTTGATTGCCTGCGTGCGGCCGGTCTTCGCCTTGTTCACCCAATCCGGATCAGCGAGCAACGGACGCGCCATCGATACCATGTCGGCCGCGCCAGAGGAGAGGATGCGT
>DATHOV010000272.1:0-2376 GCA_035484515.1 Lysobacteraceae bacterium | reverse complement strand
CGGTCCGCGCTCGCCGGGCACGGCCTACGTCCTGCTGCACCACTACATGGGCGAGATCGATGGCGCGTTCCGCGCTTGGGGTTTCGCGAAGAACGGCACCGGCGGCGTCAGCGCCGCGATCGCGCGTTCCGCCGCTGCGCTGGGTGTGGAGATCCGCACCAACGCTCCTGTCAAACAGGTCATCGTCAAGAACGGCCGTGCCGCCGGCGTCGCACTGGAGAACGGCGATGAGCTGAAAGCGAAGGTCGTGATGGCCTGCGCCGATCCCAAGCGCAGCTTCCTGCAATTCGTCGAGTCGAAGCATTTTCCGGACGAGTTCGTCACTGCGATCCGCAACTTCCGCGTGCGCGGTTCCTCGGGCAAGGTCAATATCGCGCTCAACGCCTTGCCGAATTTTACCTGCCTGCCCGGCGAAGGCCCGCTGCACCGCGGCGCGATCTCGATCAGCCCGAGCATGGACTACATCGAGCGTGCCTACGACGAGGCGAAGTACGGCGCGTTCTCGACGAATCCGTACATCGACATGATCATCCCCTCGATGATCGACCGCGACATGGCGCCTCCGGGACACCACGTGATGTCCTGCTTCGTGCAGTACGCGCCCTACGACATCGAGGGCGGCTGGGACGACGCCAAGAAGGAAGCTTTCGGCGAGACCGTGATCAACACCATCGAGCGCTACGCACCGAACATCCGCCAGTGCGTCGTCGGCAAGCAGGTGATCACGCCTAAGGACATCGAGCGCATCGCCGGCATCACCGGCGGCAACATCTTCCATGGCGAACTGCTGCTGCACCAGTTGTTCTTCCTCCGCCCCGCCCCGCAGTGGGCCGATTTCCGCACGCCACTACCCGGCTATTACTTCGGCGCAGCCGGCGCGCATCCGGGAGGAGGCGTGATGGGCGCGGCCGGGAAGCTGGCGGCGCATGAAGTGCTGAAGGACTGGAAATGAGCGCCACCATGAGCTACGACGCGATCGTCATCGGCGCCGGCCACAACGGCCTGGTCGCGGCGAACTACCTTGCGAAGGCCGGGAAGAAAGTCCTCGTGCTCGAACGCCGCGAAGTCGCCGGCGGCCAGCTCGCAGCCGAATCCTATGGCGAAGGCTTCACCGTCGACGCATTGCACGCCGGCGGCACCCTGCGCCCCGACATCGTCGCCGACCTCAGCCTCGCGAAGTTCGGGCTCGAGCGCAAGCCGGGCGCGAAGTCCGCGTACGTTTCCCTGCTGCCCGGCGGCAAGCAACTGCGCCTGGTCGCCGACGGCAACGACGCGGCCACGCTCGCTGCGATCCGCGAACTCTCCGCGAACGACGCCGTGAAGTGGCCCGCCTTCGTGGCCTTCATGGACAAGGCCGCCGCGCTGCTCGACGTCGCCTACCGCACGCCGATGCCGCGCCTGCCGAACGTCAACCTGCGCAAGGAAGGTCTGCCGCTTGCGAACCTCGGCTGGACGCTGCGCCGTCTCGGCGGCCGGGACATGTTCAAGTTCATCCGCACGCTGACGATGTCCACCGTCGAGCTCACCGAGGAATGGTTCGAATCCGAACCGCTGCGCGCCGCGATCGCGGCCGTCGGCATTCACGGTTTCACCCTCGGCTCGATGTCGGCCGGCACCGGCTACACCCTGATGCACAACTGGCTCAACCGCGGCGGCCTGGCGCATCCGCCGGTCGCCGGCGGTACCGCGCGCATCGCCGATGCACTCGTCGCCGCGTTCAAGGCGAAGGGCGGCGAAGTGCGCACATCCTGCGAGGTGGCGAAGGTCCTGATCGCGAACCAGCAGGCGACCGGAGTGAAGCTTGCCAGCGGCGAGGAGATCGCCGCGCGCAGCGTGTTGTCCGGTGCCGATCCACGTCGCACCCTGCTCGGCCTCGTTGGCGCGGTCGAACTGCCGCCCGAGTTCGTCTGGAACGTGCAGTCGATCCGCATGCGCGGCAGCGTCGCCAAGGTCCATCTGCTCACCGACGGTGCACACGGTCTGCCAGCCGGCACGCTCGCGCACGCACCGACCCTGAAGTACCTCGAGCGCGCATTCGACGCATCGAAATACGGCGAGATCTCCGCGCAACCCTACCTCGAAGTCACGACCACCGGCCACGTGGTCTCGATCCATTTCCAGTCTGCGCCCTACGCCCTGCGCAACGCGCAATGGGAAGACCGACGCGGCCATGTCGAGCAACTCGCGATCGACACGCTTGCCGAACACTTCCCCGCATTGAAGAAGTCGATCCGGCAGATCGAATCGATCCTGCCCACCGACCTCGAATCGACCTGGGGCCTGACCGAAGGCGACCTCAACCACGGCCAGCTCATCCTCGACCAGTTCTTCTTCATGCGCCCGATCCCGGGTTGGTCGAACCATCGCACGCCGATC
>DATHOV010000271.1:0-2573 GCA_035484515.1 Lysobacteraceae bacterium | reverse complement strand
TCACGCTATCTGCCGATTGGTTGTCGTGACGAGCTCACTGCCTGACACGCGACCATCGGAATTCGGTCTCTCGCCGCGATGGCTAAGCTTCACGCGATACATGTCCTCGTCCGCACACCTCAAGAGCGTGTCCGTGTTACTGCCGTCAACTGGGTACATGCTGATTCCGATGCTGCCCTTGATGCGAAGCTGCTGCCCGCCAAATTCAATGGGTCGAGCAACGGCGCCCGCGATCGCATCAGCGATGCGGCTCGCCTCGGCGCGATCTCCCAGGCCGGGAAGCACGATGACGAATTCGTCCCCTCCGATTCGAGCGACCGTATCCGTCGCACGCACTTGGCCAAGGATGCGCCGCGACACCTGTTGCAAAACGGCATCTCCCGCATCATGTCCGTGCCCGTCGTTGATCGGCTTGAAAGAGTCGAGGTCGAGATAGAGTACCGCGGCGGGGCTTCGCTCACCGCCGCCGTCGCGGAAGCATGCGTCGAGACTCTCATACAGCGCGGCGCGGTTCAGCAAGGACGTCAACGAGTCGTAGCGGGCCCGAAACGAAAGCTCGTCATACAATCCGCGCCGCTCCAGGGCCAGACTGGCAATCCTACCCCAGGATTGCAGCAGTTTCTGTTCGCCCGAAGACTCTGCGCTTTCCTCCCGTGCCAACACAATTATCACGCCTGTAAGCGAAGAGTTGAGCATGACGTTGACGGCCTGGTAGTACTGATGCTGCAGGCCTGGAGACGAGTGTACAAAGGCAGCCCATCCCTGACAGTCCGAAAGCCTCCCAATCGGGAGGAAGCCGGTGGTTTCACTGACGGAGGGAAGCTCGATGCCATCGAGCGCTCGTTCGAGTTCTTCCGGAAACCCGGGATAGTGTGAAATCCGCGTACCGCCTGGAAGTTGTATTCTGACGGCACACAAGCAGCCGGGGACCTGAGCGACGACCGCCTCGCAGATCGCCGCGACGATCCGGTTCAAGGGCTGATCGTTGGCGACCAGTTCCAGGATTGTCTTGCGCTCCTGCTCCAGTCTTTCCGCCCGGCGCGCGTTACGCGCGGCCGTTTCTGCCCTCGCGCGTTCCTGCTCCGACCGGGCCAGCATGTTTTTCTCCTGGGTGATATCGATCATCGCCCCGGTCGCCCGCGTCGGGGCTCCCTCGCCCGCCTCGAAGCACCATTGACTGCGCATCCAACGAACCGCGCCGCTGGGAAGCACCAACCGGAACTCGTCGCGGATACTGCCTGCCTGCGACTCCGTGGGATTGGCCCCACCACCCATCACCCCTCGGTCATCCGGATGCACCATCGCGTCGAATTCCGCCTTCGTGAGCTGGAACTTCGACGGCTCGCGCTCCATCAGGACAGCAAGCCCTTCCGACAGTGTGAGAATGTCGCGTTTGAAGTCAGCCTCCCAGGTGCCGAATCGCGCGACGGTCTCGGCCAGGTTGAGCCGCTTGATCGCATCGTTGATCTGCTTTTGCGCACGGATCCGCTCGATCGAGTTACCCGCGAGCTGGGCGGCCACGCGCGCCATGCGCAGCTCTTCCGGTCGGGGACGTGCAACGAAGCGGTGATAGATCGCGAAGGTTCCCAGGACTGTGTTAGTCGAATCGCGAACGGGCTGACTCCAGCAGGAGCGCAGGCCGTGGCTCAATACGAAATCGCGCGCCGAGGCAAACTTGGGGTCGCTTGCAACATCTTCGACGACGACCGTCTCGTTCATAAAAGCTGCCGTGCCACACGCACCGACGTCGGGTCCGATCTCCAGGCCGTTGATCGCCTCCAGATACGCCGGCGAGAGACTTGGGCCCGATGCGATCAAAAGTTTCCGCCGATGCTCCTCGTCGAGCAACATGACGGTGCACTGGCATTCGGGTGAGATGCGCTCGATCGCGGCGGTGAGGGTGTTCAACACCTCGCGTAGCGGCGCCCCTTGCGCCACCAGCTCCAACATCCGACGTTCGACTTCGATCACGGCCGAGGAATTGGCCAGATCTTCACGCTCGCGGGTGGTTTCCGCCAGGCGTCGCGAAACCGTGAACCAGCCCCAGGCGCAGATCGCCACGGCCAGCAGCGACCCCGCTTCGACAACCACAGGCCACATTGCTTTTCCACCCCCCCGCGAGGCGGACCTTGAGTGAGACGATTCGAGTCGCAGCCCGCAAGTCCGCCAAGGTCTTTACTGGCTGGATTTTTAGCAAACGGATACCGGGTGTACTGAGGTCGGGGGCGCACTTCGAACTCACGCCGGCCGGTCCATTGCCAGGAGTGAGAACCAAGGCAGGTACGGCTGACCAACGGTCCAATCAGGGAACCCTAACCGCGACCTGAATTTATGATGCCCTGCAGCAACGTTATAAGGCCTGCCAAGTCGGCGGCTTCGCCATCCTGCCTGATCAATTGCTTCCCGCGTTCGCGCTTCCCGTCGCGTGCTAACCCACAGCGGATTGCGTCGGTCATAGCGCTTAAGGGATAGTGACCTGCGGCTCCATAAGCTGTTGTGCGAGCAAGCTCGCTTGCGGCGTGAGTGCAGAGAAATCACGCGCACAAAGATGAAGCTGCCTAAGCGCCCAGGGG
>DATHOV010000270.1:0-4377 GCA_035484515.1 Lysobacteraceae bacterium | reverse complement strand
GAAAAACATGTGATGCGGCCTGGACGACGGATCGACCTGCCGCCGCGCAGCAGGGCGATTCCGGGCGCAGTCGGTGCGGGACCTGCGCGGGGCGCGGGTACGCTAACGAAAGACGGTCGAGCGGAAACCCGGCGGTGGCGATCCGGCGTGCGAACGGGCCGGCGGGCGCCAGGATCGGCCGGAGGGAGTCAGATCCATTTGTCCCGAGAGGGGAAACGAACCTGCTCCGTTCGCGAGGGCGCGAAACGGACCCGGGATGGAGAAATCCGGGTTAGCAATGGAGCGAAACGGACCCGGGATGGAGAAATCCGGGTTAGCAACGGAGCGAAACGGACCCGCGTTGGAAAAATCCGGGTCAGCAATGGAGGGAAACGGACCCGGGATGGAGAAATCCGGGTTAGCAATGGAGCGACACGGATTCGCAAATCCAGCCGGCGTGGCGTCATCGTGCAGAAAAACGCCGGCGCACGTCGCCGACAGGACGATCGAACGTCCAGCGGCTTGCCTGCGCGACAAATTTCCCCTGACGTCCATCTGCCTTCCCCCGTTCCGCAACGCGTCGTGCGATGCGTGGAGGTCAGCATGCCTCGGGCCAGTCTCAGGAGCTGAGACTGGGTGTGACCGGTCGAGCCGGATGTTGTCTGCAGATCCGCAGCGCGTTGTTTTTTCGCTCGTCATTCCCGCGAAGGCGGGAATGACGAGCAGAAAGAGACGAGCAAAAGAGAAACCTGCAACGCCGGGTCAGCCCCCGCGCGACCCCGCCGCCCGCCGCGTCAGGTGCACCAGCAGCAGCGAAATCGCCGCCGGCGTCACGCCGGGTATGCGCTGCGCCTGGCCCACGGTCTGCGGCCTGACCTTGCTGAACTTCGCGAGGACTTCGGCGGACAATCCGCGCACGCCGGCGTAGTCGAAACTCTCCGGGATGGACGTGTCCTCGTTGCGGCGCTGGCGGGCGATATCGTCGTTCTGGCGCTGCAGGTAGCCGGCGTACTTCACGCCGATCTCGACCTGCTCGGCCACCGCCGGATCGGCGCAGGCCGGGCCGAAGCCTTCGACCCGGGTCAGCATCGCGTATCCGAATTCGGGGCGCTTGAGCAGGTCGAGCGCGGAGGCATCGTGGCTCAGGGTCACCCCGAGCGCGTCTTCGATCGCGCGCCCGAGCGCATTGCCCGGCGCCGCATTGAGCGCGGACATGCGCGCGGTCTCGCGTTCGATCGCTTCGCGCTTGCGCGCGAACGCGTCCCAGCGCGCAGCGTCGACCAGGCCCATCTCGCGCCCGACCGGCGTCAGCCGCAGGTCGGCGTTGTCCTCGCGCAACTGCAGCCGGTATTCGGCGCGCGAGGTGAACATGCGGTAGGGCTCGGTGGTGCCGTGGGTGATCAGGTCGTCGATCAGCACGCCGATGTAGGCCTCGTCGCGGCGCGGGCACCAGGCGTCGCGTCCCTGCGCGCGGCGCGCGGCGTTGAGGCCGGCGACCAGGCCCTGCGCGGCGGCCTCTTCGTAGCCGGTGGTGCCGTTGATCTGGCCGGCGAAGAACAGGCCTGCGACCGCCTTGGTTTCCAGCGATGCCTTCAGGCCGCGCGGATCGAAGTAGTCGTACTCGATCGCGTAGCCCGGCCGGGTGATGTGCGCGTTCTCGAAGCCGCGGATGCTGCGCACGAGCTCGAGCTGGGCGTCGAACGGCAGCGAGGTCGAGATCCCGTTCGGATAGATCTCGCGCGTGTGCAGGCCTTCGGGCTCGACGAAGATCTGGTGCGAGGTCTTGTCGGCGAAGCGAACCACCTTGTCCTCGATCGACGGGCAGTAGCGCGGGCCGATGCCCTCGATCGCGCCGGTGAACAGCGGCGAGCGGTCGAGCGCGGCGCGGATGATGTCGTGGGTGCGCTCGGAGGTGTGGGTGATCCAGCACGAGACCTGCTGCGGATGGTCGCTGCGCGAACCCATGAAGGAAAACACCGGCGCCGGATCGTCGCCGGGCTGCTCGTCCATCACCGAGTAGTCGATGCTGCGGCCGTCGATCCGCGGCGGGGTGCCGGTCTTGAGGCGATCGACGACGAAGCGGCCTTCGCGCAGCTTGTGCGCGAGCGCGGACGAGGGCGGCTCGCCGGCGCGGCCGCCGGAATGATTGGCCTGGCCGATGTGGATCTTGCCGGCGAGGAATGTGCCGGCGGTGAGCACCACGCAGGCAGCGTCGAAACGCAGGCCCATCTGGGTGATGACCCCGGACACGTGGTCGTTCTCTCCCGCGTTCGATTGAATCAGCAGATCGTCCACGGCCTGCTGGAAGAGGTCGAGGTTTGCCTGGTTCTCGACCGTGCTGCGGATCGCCGCGCGGTACAGCGCGCGATCGGCCTGGCAGCGCGTCGCCCGCACCGCCGGCCCCTTGCTCGCATTGAGCCGGCGCCACTGGATGCCGGCGCGGTCCGCGCACTGCGCCATCGCCCCGCCGAGCGCATCGATCTCGCGCACCAGATGGCCCTTGCCGATCCCGCCGATCGCCGGATTGCAGCTCATCGCGCCGATGGTTTCGATCGCATGGGTGAGCAGCAGCGTGCGCGCACCGGCGCGCGCGGAGGCGAGCGCGGCCTCGGTGCCGGCGTGGCCGCCGCCTACCACGATCACATCGTATGTCTGAGGGTGTGTGTTCATCGAATCAGCCAGCCCAAGGAGAGCCCCTCTCCCTCCGGGGCGAAACTGCGCTGCATGCGAGCCACCGGCTCGCGCGCAGTTTAGCGCCCGAGCGCTGTGCGCGAGGGCAGGGGTTGCTTGCCGAGGAACGAGGCTGGCAACGGGGTTGGGGTGAGGGTTCGGTTCCCTTCAGTAGACAGATGTTTGAAGTCTGAAGTCGTTGCGCCAATCTCGCTTCACCGAACCCTCATCCGACGCTCCGCGCCACCTTCTCCCGGAGGGAGAAGGAAAAGCAAGGCGCTCTTGGAATTCTAGCCGAAAACCGCTGGCACGCTTCCTGCTTTACCACTCCCTGCACCCGCGGCCTCAAGCCGCACGCGCGGCCGGCATCAGGAACAGGGACGGCTGTTGTGTCTACGGGGCGTGGCCGGGAGTCTCGGGGGAGGCTCCCGGCCAGGTTTTTTTCGTGACGGCCATCGGATTCCGTGCATGTCGCACGCGCTGGGGCCGGCTTGAAAAAGCCGGCGCCCGGCGGGTGTTCAGGAACAGGGGGGATCCTTCGCAACCGCGTGCCGGGCGCCGGACAGCCGTGGCGCGTGCCGCGCCATGTCACTTGCGTCTAAATACGACGCTCCATGTCAGTTTCGCGCATCATCATCCTCGTGCACCCCCGGTGCAAGCGCGAGCGCGGGTATCCAGACCACGGATGTCGGGAATCGTGACGGGGCGCACGATTCCGATGCCTGCGCGGACCGGGACCGGACCGGACCCACCACGCCATCGCTCAATTCGATGCGACCTGCAACAGCCGATTCAACAGATCGTTCGCATCGCGCGAGGCGAGCCGGCCGCGCAGGGTTTCGAGGTGGTGGCGGGCGAGTTCGTCGCGACCTCCGGACCAGCGCCGCCAGCTCTCGAAACCGGCGAGCAGGCGTGCGGCGACCTGCGGGTTGATGCCGTCGAGCAGCGGCAGCTGCCCGACGAGAAGCGCGTAGCCCGCGCCGTCGTTGCGGTGGAACGCGGTCGGATTCATCCGCGAGAAGCTGCCGAGGATGGCGCGCACGCGGTTGGGATTGGTCGGCGTCCACCAGGGGGACTCGAGCAGTGCGCGCGTGCGCTCGACGGCATCGGCATGCGGGCGCGTCGCGGCGACCGCGAGCCACTTGTCGGTCGACAGCGGATCGTCGCGGTGGTGCTGCGCGAAGGCGAGTTCGGCGCGTGCGGCCGATGGTGCGTGGGTGTGCACGAGGCAGCGCAGCGCACCGAGACGGTCGGTCATCCGCGTCGCCGATTCGAATTGCGCGGTGGCCAGCGCTCCGCGCGGATCGATCTCGGACAGCCACGCCAGGCACATGTTGCGCAGCCGGCGCGCGCCCATCGCGGCGCCATCGAGCCCGTGCGAGGCGATCTGCGCGAGCGCGTCGTAGCGGTGGCGCAGACGCTGCGCGTGCGTGTCGGCCAGTTCGCGCCGCAGGTCGACGCGCGCTTCCAGCAGCCCATCGATGTCGGTCCGCGCCTGCGCATCGGCGAGGGTGTCGAAGTCGGGCAGCTGCATGCATTCGGCGACGAAGGCGGGATCGGCGGCATCGTCCTCGAGCAGGGCGCCGATCGCGACCGACAGCGCCGCAGACGCATCGGCCTGGGTCTCGAAGGATCGCAGCAGCACGCCGGCCGCCAGCCGCTGCATCATGTCCCAGCGCGCGAGGCCGTCGCGCTCGCAGCGCGCGAGGCGCGCGAGTTGCGCGGGCG
>DATHOV010000269.1:0-3508 GCA_035484515.1 Lysobacteraceae bacterium | reverse complement strand
TGCACGCTCGCGCTGAACCTGTTCCGTCTGCTCGCAGGTTTCCTCAAGCCGATTCTTCCGGCCACGGCGGCACGTGCCGAGGCATTCCTGAATTCGCCCATCCGATCCTTCGATGAACTGGCCGAGCCCTTGCTCGCCCATTCCATCCGACCCTACGAAGCCTTGTTGACGCGAGTCGACCCCAAGCACATCGAAGCCATGACCACAGCCAGCACCGAATCCATGCAAGCGATCGAACCGCCCAAGACGACCGCACCTGCAGCCCTGGCGAGCGCTGCGCCGACGCAGCCGAATCCCGCAGCGGCCGCAACGATCTCCATCGACGACTTCGCCAGGCTCGACCTGCGCATCGGCACCGTGCTCGAATGCGGCTTCGTCGAGGGCTCGGACAAGCTGCTGCGGTTCAAGCTCGACGCTGGCGTTCTCGGAGAGCGGCAGATCTTCTCGGGCATCCGCGCGGCGTACGGCGAACCGGCGAAGCTGATCGGACGCAAGGTCGTGTTCATCGCGAATCTCGCGCCGCGCAAGATGCGCTTCGGCATCAGCGAAGGGATGATCCTGTCCGCAGGTGGCGGTGGCGACGATCTGCATCTGCTGGACGTGGATGCGGGTGCACGGGCTGGTATGCCGGTGAAGTGAGCGGACAGCGATCCACGCAGGCTTCTTTTTTCTCCGTCATTCCCGCGCAGGCGGGAATCGCTCGCGAGACAAGACTGAGCGATTCCCGCCTGCGCGGGAATGACGAGCAATAGCCAGTCCGTCGTCCATGTCGTCCACCGTTGCCATTGCATCGTTTTTTGCAGTCGCACTCGCCGCGTTTGCACTCGGCTGGCTGCTCGGCCCCGCACTGCAGGACCGCCTCGACGAACTCGCACGAAACGATCGCTGGCACGGCAGGCCCATCCGCGTTTTCTCGGCCTGCGTCGCTGCCCTGCCCTTCGCAGCCTTCGGCGATGCGCGGACCGGCTGGATTTTCTGGCTGATCGCATGTGCGGGATGGATGCCGGGACTGCTGCGACCCATGCATCGTGCGCAGCCCGCGCAGGACCAGGAATCGCTGATCGAAGCGATCGACCGCCTCCTCCCGCAGACGCAATGCGGCCAGTGCAACTATCCAGGTTGTCGTCCCTACGCGACCGCGATCGCGTCAGGCGAGGCCGACATCAACCAGTGCCCGCCGGGCGGCGATGCCGGCATCCGTGCGCTCGCCGAATTGCTCGGCCGCGAACCCAAGCCGCTCAATCCGGCCAACGGCCTCGAGAAACCGAAAGTCGTCGCGCTGATCGTCGAGGAAGACTGCATCGGCTGCACCAAGTGCATCCAGGCCTGCCCCGTCGATGCGATCGTCGGCGCGCCCAAGCGCATGCACACCGTGATCGCGGACCTGTGCACCGGTTGCGAGCTGTGCCTGCCGCCGTGTCCGGTGGACTGCATCGAGCTGGTGCCGCCGCCCATCGGCTGAAGGCGCTGTTCACTCGAGTCGCGGCGCTGCTCAGCGAAGTTTGCCGCAGCCCGTGCACACCCGCTCAAGCGTGTAGCCATCGTGCTCCAGCAAGCGCACCAGACCCTCGGGGCCCAGCAGATGCAACGCGCCGACGATCACCAGGGTGTCTCCCGGCCCGGTGGTCGCGATCTGTTCGAGCTTGGGAATCCACGCGCGGTTGCGGTCTTCGAGGAGCTTGTGCTGCTCCTCCGGATGCCCCTTGAACTCCTTGATCTCCTCGTCGTACATCACGACGGTATCGCCGCTCCGCCAGGCATCGTGCAGATGGCGCATCTCGCTGGCGAAGTCCGGCACCTCATCGAGCATTTCGGTCAGGTCGTGCGCCTGGTCGGCCCTGGAAGTGCTGGCGAGGATCTGCATCTGCTGCTCGATCGTCTCGAATCCGTTCGTCGCCTTGTGATCGGCCGCCGCCTGGTCCATGAAGTGCTTGTCGAGCCCCGCGTTGGGATCGTAACCGAGCTTCTGGAGTTCCAGACCGAGGATGGTGATCGCGGCCAGCCAGGGCCGCATCCGCTCGATGACCGCTTCGGGCAGGCCATTCTGGCTTGCATAGGCCGCCATCCGCTGCCAGACCGCTGGATCGAGATCGCCCTGAAGGCTCTGGCTGGGATCGAGGTACATGCCGTATTCGCTGGTGGGTCCAAGCGCGGCCAGCGGACTCATGTCCGCCGGCGGCACTTCGAAGACCACGCGCGAGGCATGGCGATACGCATCGTCCACGTCCTTCGACAACGGATAATCGCTGGCCAGCAGGATGTGCAGCGAACCCAGCAGGTAGATCGTCGTACCGCCCTTGCTGGCCTTCCACAGCATCGGCGTCGGCGCAGTCGCGAACGCCGCGCCGGACAGCAGCAGCGCCAAAGCGAACGCGATGCGCAGCCGACGCGATGCGCGCATCACGACGACTTCACCGCCTTCGCGCCAGCGACCGGCTCGTCGTGATGCACCGCGCCGCGATAGGCTTTCTCGCCCGCGGTGATGGTGAGGTCGAGGCGGTTCTCGGGCGGCGGCAGCGGGCACGTCGCGTAATGGGTGAACACGCACGGCGGGTTGTAGGACTGGTTGAAGTCCACCACGGTCATGCCGTCCTTCGGCGGATCGGCATAGAGGAATCGCCCCGCGCCATAGGTGGTCTTGCCGTTGGTGTGGTCGGCGTAGATCAGGAACAGTTGTCCGTCGCCTTCGTCGACGGCTTCGAGCCTGTAGGTCTTGCCGTCCTTCTGGAACACGACGGTGCCGGGATTGGCCATGTCGTCCACCGTGTTGATCACGCTCGCGACCTTGATCGTCTGGCCTTTCGCGTGGGGCTCGAATTTCGCGACGAAACGCCACGCGGGATCGGGGTCGAAGTAGTCGATGCCGACGAAGCCCGTGCGCGTGGGCGCATTCGCGTCCTTCACCCGCAATGCGAACCGATGGTCGCGTTCGATCACCTGGAAGTTCGCGTTGCCCTTGTTGAAGGCGACGATGCTCGGGCCCCGGTCGTCGGTCGTCGCATCGGTCCTCAGGACGATTTCGCCGTCGGCAGGCTTGCCGTCGATGGTCGCGCCTGCCGCGCGATCGGGCTTGAACGAGGCGTTACCGTCCTTGAGCGTGAGCGTACCCAGCTTCGCCGGTCCGGTGCGCAACTGGACGTCGTTCGAATCGGCCATGCCGATCTGGTGCACGCCCGGATCGATCCAGTGCAGGCCGACGAGCGACAGCCAGCCATCGGGCTTGCGCAGGCGCGCGACGCGCTGCTCGCGCCATTGCATCGTCTGCTGCACGAAGGCGGCGTGGGTGTCCGGTGCGGACGGCGTCGCTGCTGCTGCGTGCGCGTCGGCAGGCAGGAACGTCGCGCTCATCGCGACACCGACGAGGGCGGATCGAACGAGAAGAGAGGCATGAGGCATGGAGTTTCCCCGCAGCAGAGAGAGGGTTTCGAACGCACGGATTCAGCGTCCTCGCATGAACAGTCGATCGAGTTCGACGTGACCCAGTTGCACCCAGGTCGGGCGGCCATGA
>DATHOV010000268.1:0-9806 GCA_035484515.1 Lysobacteraceae bacterium | reverse complement strand
GCGAGGCGTTCGCGCAGGGCGGCCAGCGCCCGTCCGCGGTGACTGGTGTTGTTTTTTGCTGCCGGATCGAGTTCGGCAGAACTGATTCCGTACCCATCCGGCAGGAACAAGGGGTCGTAGCCGAATCCGTTGACGCCACGCGGGGCATCGAGGATGCGGCCTTGCCAGATGCCTTCGGCGATCAGCGGTTGCGGGTCGTCTTCGCCGCGGAGCATCACCAGAACGCAATAGAAGTGTGCGGCGCGCGCATCGCCCGCAAGATCGCGCATGCGTTCGAGCAGCAGGGCGTTGTTCGCGGTGTCGTTTCCGTGCGCGCCCGCGTAACGCGCCGAGCGCAGGCCGGGTGCGCCGCCGAGCGCGCCCACGACGAGTCCCGAATCGTCCGCCAGTGCGGGCAATCCGGTGATGCGCGTGGCATGACGCGCCTTGAGCAGGGCGTTCTCGATGAAGGTGCTGCCGGTTTCCTCGGCGTCGTCCACGCCGAGTTCGGATTGCGCGACCAGTTCGTGACCCGCGGGCGAAAGCAGCTCGCGCAGCTCGTCGAGCTTGCCGCGATTGGAGCTGGCCAGGATCAGGCGCATTACTGCGCCAGCGCGGCCTGCTGCAGCGCCAGCAGTTCGCGCACGCCTTTCTCCCCGAGCGCGAGCAGCGCATCGAGTTCGTCGCGACGGAAGGCATGGCCTTCGGCGGTGCCCTGCAGCTCGATGAAGCCGCCGCCATCGTTCATCACGATGTTCATGTCGGTGTCGCAGTCGGAGTCCTCGGCGTAGTCGAGATCGAGCACCGGCACCCCGCGATACACGCCGACCGACACCGCCGCGACCGCGCCGTGCAGCGGCTCCTTGGCGATGTCGCCGCGCCGCTGCATCAGTCGCAACGCATCCGCAAGCGCGACGTAGGCCCCGGTGATCGCCGCCGTGCGCGTGCCGCCGTCGGCCTGCAGCACGTCGCAGTCGAGCGTGATCGTGCGCTCGCCGAGCGCGCGCCGATCGACACAGGCGCGCAGCGCGCGGCCGATCAGGCGCTGGATCTCCAGGGTGCGCCCACCTTGCTTTCCCTGCGTGGCCTCGCGGCCCATGCGCGAATGCGTCGAGCGCGGCAGCATGCCGTACTCGGCGGTCACCCAGCCTTCGCCCTTGCCGCGCAGGAAGCCGGGCACGCGGTTCTCGACGCTGGCGTTGCACAGCACGCGGGTGTCGCCGAAGCTCACCAGCACCGAGCCTTCGGCGTGACGGGTGTAGTGGCGCTGGATCGAAACCTCGCGCAGAGCATCGGTGGCGCGGCCGCTCGGGCGGATGTTCTGGTTCAAGAAAGGCTCCAGGAAGTTTCCGCAAGCGCGGGGCGAGAGTTTACCATCGACACCTTCGCAGCCCCGGCCCCCCACGCATGTCCATCCGCAGCATGACCGCCTTCGCCTCCGGCGAACGTGCGACGCCCTGGGGCACGATCAGCTGCGACCTGCGCGCGGTCAACCACCGCTTCTTCGAACTGGGCCTGCGCCTGCCCGAGGAACTGCGGTCGACCGAAGCCGCGCTGCGCGAGCGCATCGCCCAGAAGCTCAGCCGCGGCAAGATCGACGCGACCCTGCGCTGCCGCCCGCCCGAGAGCGGTCAGTCCGAATTGCATCCGAATGCGTCGCTGCTCGCGCGGCTGTCCGAACTCGCGCTCGACCTCGATGCGCGCTTCCCGCGCATGCACACCGACTTCGTCGACCTATTGCGCTTCCCGGGTGTGCTCGAGGAGGCCGAGCGCGACCAGGCAGGCCTGCAGGCCGAAGCGCTGCTGCTGCTCGATGCGACGCTGGGCGAATTCGTCGTCGCGCGCGAACGCGAGGGCGGCAAGCTCGCCGCCGGCATGCGCGAACGGCTCGATGCGATCACTGCGCTGGTCCGGCAGATCCGCGCGTGGATGCCGGACATCCGCGCCGGCCTGCGTCAGAAATTCGAGGCGCGCGTGGCCGATCTCAAGCAACCGCTGGAACCGGGCCGGCTCGAGCAGGAAATGGTGTTGTGGCTGCAGAAGCTCGACGTCGAGGAAGAGCTCGACCGCCTCGACAGCCACCTCGTCGAAGCGCGCCGTGTGCTCGACCTGCCCGAGGCGGTCGGCCGCCGGCTGGATTTTTTGATGCAGGAATTCAATCGCGAGGCGAACACCCTGGGATCGAAGTCGGTGGATGCGCGCACGAGCCAGGCTTCGGTGGAGATGAAGGTGTTGATCGAGCAGTTGCGGGAGCAGGTACAGAACCTTGAATAGTTGAAGCATCGAAGATCGGGCTTCCAGCCGCAACTTCGACGCATGCGGCAAGAAGCGTGGTTCTTGCCGCATGCCGCAGCGGCAATGAAGCGCCGCTGCGCCGGCACATCCCTGGGCCGGAAACCATGGGCGTCAGAGAGGTAGTCATGCGTGGAACGCTGTTCATCGTCGCAGCGCCGTCGGGCGCGGGGAAGTCGAGCATCGTCAACGCCGTGCTGGCGCGCGATCCGTCGATCAGCCTGTCGATCTCCTTCACATCGCGCGGACCGCGGCCGGGCGAGCGGCACGCGCAGCACTACCATTTCGTCAGCGTCGACGAATTCGAGCGGATGATCGCGGAGGGCGATTTCTACGAGCACGCCCTCGTGCACGGCGACTGGAAGGGCACCGCGCGGCAATCGGTGGAACCGCAGTTGATGCAGGGCAGGGATGTGCTGCTGGAGATCGACTGGCAGGGCGCGCGCCAGGTGCGGCAGAAGCTGCCCGATGCGGTCGGCGTGTTCATCCTGCCACCCTCGCTGACCGAACTGGAGCGTCGGCTGCGCGCGCGCGCCCAGGACAGCGAGGAAACCATCCAGCGCCGGCTCGCGGCCGCGCGCGCGGAGATGTCGCACTACGGCGAGTTCGACTTCGTGATCGTGAACGAGGTCTTCGAGCGCGCGGTGGACGAGATGTGCGCGATCTTCACCGCCAGCCGCCTGCGTCGTGACGTCCAGGTCGCGCGCCATGGCCGCCTGATCGGCTCGCTGCTCACCGGCGAGGGCTGAGCGAATCCGTCCGGATTGCACGGGAAGCGCTTAGCGGCTAAACTTCCCGGTTCATTTTCCGGCCTGTCGGCCGGCGCCCATCCGGAGTGAAGCATGGCACGTGTGACCGTTGAGGACTGCCTGGAAGTCGTGGGCAACCGGTTCGAACTGGTGGTGATGGCGTCCAAGCGCGCGCGCCAGCTCGCCAAAGGCGTCACCTCGGTGCTCGAAGGAAGCATCGATCACTCCGACAAGCCGACCGTGCTGGCCCTGCGCGAGATCGCCGCGCGCAAGATCGACCAGGCCACGATCGACCTCGTCGATCGCGCCGAGCGCGAACGCAAGGAACGCGAGGCTCTGGAATGGGCTGCTGCCGAAGTCGTGGACGACGACCTCTCGAAGGGCGGAGACGACTAGGGTTTTCGATTGGGCTCTGGATCAGTCCGTCCCGGACTGACCAGAGCCACGCAAAGTCCGGTACATGCCCGGACTTTGCTCCGCGCATTCTTTGAATGCGCGCACGAGGCATCCATGCCTCGTGGTCTTGGCTTCGGCTCCCGTATCGGGACTCGGTGCGGACTCTGCAGGTCGACGTGACGTTGATGCTGCTGTTCCCGCCGCGTAGGCTGGGGCCATGAACACGCAGATCGGCGAGCCAGCGACCGAGGACGGCCCCGATGCGGTGCCGGAGGATGTCGCCGCGCTCGAAGCCAAGTTGCGCGACTACCTGCCGGTCGAACAGATCGACACCGTCCGCCGCTCCTACATGCTGGGCGCGTCGGCGCACGCCGGGCAGACCCGCGCCAGCGGCGAGCCCTACATCACCCATCCGGTCGCGGTCGCCTCGATCCTCGCCGACCTGCGCATGGATGCCGAGACGCTGTGCGCGGCGATCCTGCACGACGCTCTCGAGGACACCCCGCTCGAGCACAAGGTGCTCGCCGATTCCTTCGGCGACACCGTGGCCGACCTGGTCGAGGGCGTCACCAAGCTGGACCGCCTGAAGTTCCGCGACCGTCAGGAAGCCGATGCCGAGAGCTTCCGCAAGATGCTGCTGGCGATGTCGCGCGATCTGCGGGTGATCCTGATCAAGCTCGCCGACCGCCTGCACAACATGCGCACGCTCGAGGCGATGGCGCCGGCCAGCCAGAAGCGCATCGCCCGCGAGACCCTCGACATCTACGGCCCGATCGCGCAGCGGCTGGGCATGAACCGGATCCGCAGCGAACTGCAGGACCTCGGCTTCCGCACCCTCTATCCGAACCGCCACGCCGCGATCCTGCGCCGCATCCGCAGCCAGCCGGTGGTGCGTCGCGAGGCGATGACGGTGATCGAGAAGCGCATCGCCGAGCGGCTCGCCGAGGAAGGCCTGCCGTATCGCCTGGTGGGCCGGGTCAAGACGCCCTACAGCATCTACAACAAGATGCGCAGCGAGCACAAATCCTTCGCCCAGGTGATGGACGTGTTCGGATTCCGCGTCGTCGTGCAGACCGTGACCCAGTGCTACCAGGCGCTTGGTATCGTCCACGGTCTGTACAAGCCGCTCGACGCGCGCTTCCGCGACTTCATCGCGATCCCCAAGGCGAACGGCTACCAGTCCCTGCACACTGTGCTGTTCGGGCCGTACGGCTCGCCGCTGGAAGTACAGATCCGCACCGAGGACATGGACGTGATCGCCGAACGCGGGATCGCCGCGCACTGGGTCTACAAGCATGGCGGCAGCGGCCCGAACAGCGCGCAGGCGAGGGCGCACGACTGGCTGCGCAGCCTGCTCGAGTCGCAGCAGTACGCGGCTTCGTCGCTGGAGTTCCTCGAGCACGTCAAGGTCGACCTGTTCCCCGACGAGGTCTACCTCTTCACGCCCAAGGGCGCGATCCTCGCCCTGCCGCGCAACGCCACCGCGCTGGACTTCGCCTACGCGGTGCACACCGACGTCGGCAACCATGCGGTCGCCGCGCGCGTGGACAAGAAGCTGGTGCCTTTGCGCACCAAGCTGGCCAGCGGGCAGCGCGTGGAGATCATCACCGCCAAGTCGGCGACGCCACACACGGCTTGGCTGGACTACGTGGTGTCGAGCAAGGCGCGCACCGCGATCCGCCACCACCTCAAGCACCTCGAGCACGAGGACGCCGTCGACCTCGGCCATCGCATCCTCGAGCGTGCGCTGGAGGCGCGCGCCAGCTCGCTCGACAGCGTGCCGTCCGCGACCCTGGAGAAATACCTAGCCGACCACCGCTACAAACGGCTCGAGGAACTGCTGTCCGACATCGCGCTGGGCAATCGCATGCCCGCGCAGGTCGCGCAGGCGCTCGCGCGCGGCGAGTCGCACGGTTCCAGCCGTCCCGCCAGCGAGGACGACATCCTGATCACCGGCGCCGAGCGCGGCATCCTCACCTACGCCGCCTGCTGCAAGCCGATCCCCGGCGATCCGATCATGGGCCACCTCAGTGCCGGCAAGGGCGTGGTGGTGCACCGGCTCGAATGCAGCAACGTGCCCGAGTTCCGCAAGTCGCCCGAACGCTGGGTCGGCATCGACTGGGATCGCAACGTCGAGGGCGACTACCGAGTCGAGTTGCGCATCGAGGTCGTCAACAAGCCCGGTGTGCTCGCCCAGGTCGCCGCGGCCGTGGCCGAGGCGAAGTCGAACATCGACAGCGTCGAGTACCAGGAGCGCGACATCAGCGCCTCGGTCATGCACTTCGTGGTCGAGGTGAAATCAGTGCGCCACCTCGCCGACGTGCTCGGCCGCATCCGCCGGCTGGCGGTGGTGCAGGACGCCCAGCGGGTCTGAACGTTTACCGGCAGCGCCACCTCCGGGGTGGTAAAATCCTCCTCACTAGGCAGGCCTTGCGTCGCATTCGGCGAGAATCGGCGGAAGATCCGGATGGCTTCCAGCGCGACCTAGTGGATTTCCGGAAAAGGCCGGTGCTTTTTTAGTCGACTTGAGTAGTTTTTGGTCCTGCCTGGGTAGTTTTCCCGAAAAATCAGGGGGTTTTCCGGGAAAATTGGGCGATTTCTCAGAAAAAGTGCCTAGGTTTTCGCCGAAACTGCCTGCTTCTTCCGCAAAACTCAGGAGTTTCCGAGCCGATCCGGGTAGTTTCCGGCGAAAACCGGGGGCTTTTGGCCTGATCCGGGTAGTTTTCCTGCCGACCCGGGGAATTTTTGCGAAAAACCGGGTAGTTTCCGAGCCTGGCTGGTGAAATCCCGGCCTGAATCCCTCCGTTCCGACAGGGGCTCACCGCAAACCACACGATGCCTCTGTGTTGTCGTGCTCCGGCACGCCGGCGCAGCGCTCGTGCATGGCTGGAGTCCGCGGCTTGGGCGACAATGCCGCACCCGCACCTTCGAGAACGCCATGCCTCGCCAGCCCGTCGCCACGGATCGAGCACCGACCGCCATCGGTCCCTACAGCCAGGCCGTGGTCGCCGGCCGCACCGTCTATACCTCGGGCCAGATTCCGCTCGATCCGGCCACCGGCCAGCTCGTCGAAGGCGACATCACGACCCAGACGCGGCGCGTGTTCGACAACCTGGCTGCGGTCTGCGCGGCGGCCGGTGCGGACTTCGGCCAGGTCGCGCGGGTTGGCATCTATCTGGTCGATCTGGGCGATTTCGCCGCGGTCAATGCGGTGATGGCGGAGTATTTCAGTGCCCCGTACCCGGCGCGTTCGACGATCGGGGTCGCCGCGCTGCCGAAGGGCGCGCGCGTCGAGATCGACCTGGTGCTGAGCCTCGACTGACCGGCGCGTGGGCAGGGCGCCGCGACGGAAACCTCCCGCGCCTGCGCTGGCCGGCGGCGGCGAAGCGCCGCTGACGACCCTGGCCGGCGTCGGTCCCGGGGTTGCGAAGAAACTCGCCGTGCAGGGCCTGCTGCGCGTGCAGGATCTATGGTTCCACCTGCCGCTGCGTTACGAGGACCGCACTCGCCTGAGCGCGATCCGCGCGCTCCAGACCGGCGTCCCGGCACAGGCCGAGGGCCGCGTCGAAGCGGTTGAACGCAGCTTCCGTTTCCGGCCGATGCTGCAGGTCGCGCTCGGCGACGATTCGGGGGCCAGCCTGGTGCTGCGCTTCTTCCATTTCACTTCGGCGCAAGTGGCGCAGTTCGCGGTCGGGCGTCGAATGCGCGTCTACGGCACGCCGCGCGAAGGCCGCGGCGGGCTGGAGATCGCGCACCCGTCGTACAAGTTCCTCGCCGATGACGATGCGCAGGAGCTGGGCGATCGCCTCGATCCGGTCTATCCGGCCATCGAGGGCATCGGCGCAGGCGCACTGCGGCGGCTGATCGGACTCGCGCTGCAAGGCCTTCCGCCGGCCGCGGAACTAGAACTGCTGCCGGCCGCGGCGTTGCGCGCGCAGCAGTTGCCGGGCCTGCGCGAGGCCCTGCTGACCATGCATCAGCCGGCGGTCGGCACCGACACCCTGCAGCTCGCCGCCGGAGTCCACCCGGCGCAGAAGCGGCTGGCTCTGGAGGAACTGCTGGCCTACCAGCTCAGCCTGCGCCGGCAGCGGATGGCGATTCGCCGGCTCGGGGCACTGCCGATCATGGCGCAGGACGATCTCGCGGACGCGTTGCGCAAGCGCCTGGGTTTCGTGCCGACCGCCGCGCAGGAACGCGTGCTGGGCGAGATCCACGCCGACATAGCGCGCGACGAGCCGATGCTGCGGCTGCTGCAGGGCGACGTCGGCTCGGGCAAGACCGTGGTGGCCGCGCTGGCGGCGCTGCGCGCGATCGCCGCCGGGCGGCAGGTGGCCCTGATGGCACCGACCGAACTGCTCGCCGAGCAGCACTGCGCGACCTTCCGCACCTGGCTCGAGCCGCTCGGTGTCCGCGTCGCGTGGCTGGCGGGCAAGCTCGTCGCACGCACGCGCCGCGAGGCGCTGGCGGCGATCGCCGATGGCAGCGCGCAGATCGTGATCGGCACCCATGCCCTGATGCAGGAAGGCGTGGCGTTCGCCGACCTGGGTCTTGCGGTCGTAGACGAGCAGCACCGCTTCGGCGTGCACCAGCGGCTGGCGCTGCGCGACAAGGGCCGTAACGGCGAGCGGGTTCCGCACCAGCTGGTGATGACGGCGACGCCGATCCCGCGCACGCTGGCCATGACGGCCTATGCCGACCTCGACGTCTCGGTCATCGACGAACTGCCGCCCGGACGCACCCCGGTGCAGACCGTTGCCGCCAGCGTCGAACGCCGCGGCGAGCTGATCGAGCGCATCCGTGTGGCCTGCGCGGAAGGCAGGCAGGCGTACTGGGTCTGCACCCTGATCGACGAAAGCGACGAGGTGCAGGCGCAGTCCGCCACGAACCTCCACAAGCAACTGGCCGAACAGCTTCCGGGGCTGCGCGTAGGCTTCGTGCATGGGCGCATGAAGCCGGCGGAGAAGCAGGCGACGATGCGGGCGTTCAAGGAGGGAGCGGTCGACCTGCTGGTCGCCACCACCGTGATCGAGGTCGGCGTCGACGTGCCGCGGGCGAGCCTGATGCTGATCGAGAACGCCGAGCGCCTGGGCCTGGCCCAGCTCCACCAGCTGCGCGGCCGGGTCGGGCGCGGAGCGGAAGTCTCCTCCTGCGTCCTGCTCTACCAGCCGCCGCTGTCGGCGATGGCGCGCGAACGCATCGACACGATGCGACGCACGACCGATGGTTTCGTGATCGCGCAGAAGGACCTCGATCTGCGCGGTCCGGGCGAACTGCTGGGCACCCGCCAGACCGGCCTCGCCCAGTTCCGGGTGGCCGATCTGATGCGCGATGCGGCCCTGCTGCCGCAGGTGCAGATGCTCGCGGACGCGTTGCTGGCGCAGGACCCGGCCAGGGCCGAAAGGGTCATTGCGCGCTGGGTGGGCGGGGCGGAGAGGTATGCGGGAGTGTGATCCGGGAGCTCGGACTCGGGGCTCGGGAAAGCAACGCGCCGCTTGTCTGTTTAGCTCTTCCCGAGTCCCAGGTCCCGGCTTGGATGGACTGAACTTGCGGCCAAGCCCCCGGAATGGCTAAAATGATCGTCTTTTTCCGCCACTTCGCAAGGCGCGTCCCATGAAAGCCGACATCCATCCGAACTACCGTCCCGTCGTGTTCCAGGACGTGACCTCCGATTTCTCGTTCCTGACCCGCTCGACCTTGTCGAGCAAGGAAACCGTGAAGTGGGAAGACGGCCAGGAATACCCGCTGATCAAGATCGAAGTGTCCTCGAACTCGCACCCGTTCTACACGGGCAAGCAGAAGATGATGGACACCAGCGGCCGCGTCGACCGCTTCCGCAAGCGTTACCAGAAATAATAAGTTTCATGCCTTGGACGAGTCCGTCCCGGGCTCGCCACGGCACGCTCAGGTCCGCCACCGCCGGATTTGATTTCGCGAATCGGCACTGACGCGCGGCTACGCGCGCAGCGCGCCTGACCGCAGGATATGCGGTCGTGTCCTGTGTATCCCCGGATCGAGTGCGGAGCAGGCTCTGCTCTCGCGACATTGCCCTTCCGATATCCTGCGGCACTGACCATCGCTCAGTGGCTGTGTGATAATTCCCGCCTGAATTGACCGACCCGCGCGCCGCCACGAGCCGTTCGCGGGTTTTTCCGGCCGCGCCCCGGGCGCGCACGATTCAAGGAAGGAGAATCCCGTGTCCGAGACCAAGAGCGTGCTGCTGAGCGATGCAGCGTCCGGCAAGTCCGTCGAGCTGCCGCTGATCCCCGGCACCATCGGCCCGTCCTGCATCGACATCGGCAAGCTGCCCGGCGCGACCGGGCACTTCACCTACGACCAGGGCTTCATCGCGACCGCGAGCTGCAAGTCGACGATCACCTACATCGACGGCGA
>DATHOV010000267.1:0-3161 GCA_035484515.1 Lysobacteraceae bacterium | reverse complement strand
GGGTCGGCCAGCTTCGCGTTTTCGTCCATCAGCTCGGTCAGCAGCTCCTGGTCGAGACTGCCCCAGTTGACGCCGATTCGCACCGGCTTTGCGTATTTCAATGCGAGTTCGATCAACGTCGCGAATTGCGTGTCGCGCTTGCGACCGAAGCCGACGTTGCCGGGATTGATGCGGTACTTCGCCAGCGCCTGCGCGGCGGCCGGCTCGGCGGTGAGCAGCTGGTGGCCGTTGTAGTGGAAGTCGCCGATCAGCGGCGCGTCCACATTCATCATGTCGAGCTTCTCGCGGATGCGCGGCACCGCCGCGGCGGCCTCCGCCGTGTTCACGGTGATGCGCACGAGCTCGGAGCCGGCGCGCCAGAGGTCGGCGACCTGCTTCGTCGTCGCCGCGACATCGGCGGTATCGGTGTTCGTCATCGACTGCACGACGACCGGCGCCTCGCCGCCGATCATCACCTTGCCCACCCGCACCGCGCGCGCAACGCGCCGGGACGAGGGGCCGAATGGCTGGTTCATGCATGGGCTCCGTGGGAATGCGCATTGTAAGACGTACGCGGCCGATCGCCCGAAACAGCAACCGCGCATGAAACAGGGGCTCTCAACTGCGACCGCGTCGAAGTTCGTCCACACCGTCGGCGCGGCCGCGATGCGCCACTGGCAGGACTTCGCGTTCGCCACCGCCTTGCGGGCCGTGGCCGGTCCTGTCCTGGCGAAACGGTGGGCTGGTTCACCGAATCGATCGGGAGCAGGATGTATACCAGTGTTGATGCTGGGACCGCCGCAGCTTCCGGGAGTCTTGATGCCTTGGCATGTGCTCCGCACGTTGTTGCGATGGATGCTGCCGCTGCTGCTTGCGGCGGCTGCGGTGGCGGCGCCGGGCGATGAGGTGTCGCTGCCGGTGCATCGGCTGCCGCTGGCAGGCGAGCTGAGCCAGAACACCGTACCGACCATGCTCCAGGACCGGTCGGGGTTGCTCTGGTTCGGGACGTTCGACAGCGTCAATGTCTATGACGGCTACTCGTTCCGGGCACTGTCCGCGGACCCTCGCGATCCGAACGCGCTGTCCGGGGTGATCGTGTCCCGCTTGTTCGAGGACCGCGACGGCCAGATCTGGATCGCAGGCTTCCGGGGATGGCTGGATCGACTCGACCCGCGCACCGGCAGGATCCGGCATTTTCCGCGCGCGCTTTTCGAACAAGCCGATGTACCCGTAGCGTTCGTCAGCACCGGGCTGTACCAGGACCCGAGCGGCATGCTGTGGATCGGCACGACCCAGGGGTTGCATCGCTACGATCCGGCGACGGACAAACTCGAGATGCATGCCGATGCGATCAGGGGACGAGCGCAGGTCGCCAACATCTACGATATTGCCCCGGCGAGCAAAGGCAGGCTCTGGTTGGCCAGCCAGACCGGTCTGTACCGGTTCGATCCCGCCACCCGCACGCTCGAAACGTTCCGCAACGATCCGCACGATGCGCGGTCGCTGCCAAGCGGTACCGTCAACCGCCTTCATGCGGATCCCGACGGGACGTTGTGGATCGGCACGAACCAGGGACTTGCGCGGTGGGATGGCGAAGGCCGGGGGTTCACGCGTTTCGTGCACGATCCGGCCGATCCGAATTCGCTCGGGTCCGACCTGGTGGTGGACATCCTGCGCGATCACGCCGGACGCCTTTGGGTGGCCTGTCTGGCGGGCGGCGGCCTGAACCTGTTTCTCGACGACAAGGTCCGCACCGGCCCGCTCCTCGACGGCCAACGGCAAAAGGGCACGTTCCAGGTGTTCCACAGCGACCGGAACGATCCCGATTCGATCTCGCAGAACGATATCTGGTCGCTGCTCGAGGATCGCTCCGGACTGATCTGGATCGGCACCCTTGGCGGCGGCCTGAACCAGCTCAATCCGAGCACGAATCGATTCCACACCCTGCGCTCGATTCCGTTCAACAAGAACAGCCTGAGCAGCGGCTTCGTGTGGGGAATGGGCGAGGATGCCAGTCACCGCATCTGGATGGCCACCCTGGCGGGACTGGAAAGCTGGCAGCCGCAAACCGGCCAATTCGCACTGTATTCCCCGATCCCGTCAGGGGACGTGGGCGCAAATCAATTGCAGGCGGTGCATGTCTATCGCGCCGGACGTGTCTGGGTGGGAAGCGTCAACGGGCGTCTGTATCTTTTCGATCCTGGCTCCGCTCGGTTCACCCTGGTGACCGATCCCAAACGATCCGACCAGCGATTCTCCGATGACCGGATCTGGCATTTTGCAGAGGATGCGCAGGGACGGATCTGGGTCTCGACCACGACCGAACTGGTGGCGCTCGATCCGCAATCGGCGACCATCGTCGAACGGATCCCGGCCAGCAAACGGATCCCATTGCTGCTCGACGCGATTCGCGTATCGCTGGTGGATTCGGATGGAACGTTCTGGCTGGGCGGAGGTGGAGCGGGCCTGATCCGCTACCAGCGCGGCAAGGGCGTGACCGCCGTGATCGGCCACAACCCGGACGATCCGCATTCGCTCAGCGATGTCGGCGTGCGCGGCCTGTACGAATCGCCCGACGGCGACCTCTGGGTCGGCACCCAGAACGGCTTGAACCGCATGAGCTCGGCGGACCGGCGTGCCGGTCGCAACCGGTTCGCGCTGTATACCAAAGCCGAGGGGCTGGCCGACAACTCCGTCTACGGCATCCTGCCCGATCGCGCCACCGGCCAGTTGTGGCTGAGCACGAATCGCGGCCTGAGCCGGCTGGACCCGGCCACCGGCGCAGTGCAGAACTTCGATTCCCGCGACGGTCTGGTCACCGACGAGATGAATGGCGGCGCCGAAATCGTCGCATCCGATGGCACCCTCTACTTCGGCGGCGTCAATGGCGTGAACTGGTTCCGTCCGGGCGAGATACCTCGCAACACCTATGTACCACCGGTGCGCATCACCAACGTGGAAGTGGCGGGCAGACCGGTGGCCGGGGTGCTGAACACGGCTCCGGCGAAGGTCGAGGCCGCCTACAACGAAAACACGATCTCGCTCACGTTCGCGGCGATGGATTTCCACCAACCGGCGAAGAACCGCTTTCGCTATCGCCTGATCGGCGACTCGGACGCATGGACCGAGACCAGCAGCCATACCGTGAGCGTGGCCAGGCTGGGCGATGGCAACTACCGGTT
>DATHOV010000266.1:0-4621 GCA_035484515.1 Lysobacteraceae bacterium | reverse complement strand
ATTCGCAGAATACTTCTTCGCCGGACCGGGCGAACAACCTCGGCCGGCGCAGCACGTGCACGCCGGGGATGGTCGCCACGATCCGCGCGGCATGTCGCCTGCCCAGCCAGGAATTGATCTCGAAGGCGAGCGGGCCGCGGGTCGATGGCGAGATGTCGAAGACGCGCATCGGCACGGGTCTCAGCTCGCAGCCATGACCCGCTTCACCGCGGCGACGATCTTCTCGACGCTCGGCAGGTATTTCATCTCCAGGCGAAACAGCGGGATATGGGTGTCGTAGCCGGTCACGCGCTGCACCGGTGCGAGCAGTTCGTACAGGCACTCCTCGGCGATGCGCGCGGCGATCTCGGCGCCGAAGCCGGCGGTCTTCGGGGCCTCGTGCACGATCACGCAGCGGCCGGTCTTCTGCACCGACTCCTTGATGGTGTCGAAGTCCAGCGGCGTGAGCGTGGCGACATCGATCACTTCGGCACTGATGCCTGCCGAAGCGAGCGCATCGGCGGCTTCGAGGGTTTCCTTGACCTGCGCGCCCCACGTCACCAGGGTCACGTCGGTGCCGTCGCGCAACACGAAGCACACGTCGAGCGGCAGCGCCTCGCCATCGTCGGGTACTTCTTCCTTGTACTGGCGGTAGATGCGCTTGGGCTCCATGAAGATCACCGGATCGGGATCGCGGATCGCGGCGAGCAACAGGCCGTAGGCGCGCTGCGGCGAGGAAGGCAGCACCACGCGCAGGCCGGGCACGTTGGTGAAGATCGCTTCGTTCGCTTCGGAATGGTGTTCCGGCGCGCGGATGCCGCCACCCCACGGCACGCGCAGCACCATCGGGCAGGTCAGGCGACCGCGCGTGCGGTAGCGCATGCGCGCGGCGTGGCAGACCAGGAAGTCGACCATCGGGTACATGAAGCCGTCGAACTGCGCCTCGGCGACCGGACGCATGCCTTGCGAGGCCATGCCGACGGTGAGGCCGGCGATCGTGGTCTCGTCGAGCGGCGTGTCGAGCACGCGTTCGGAACCGAAGGTCTGCTGCAGTCCGGCGGTCGCGCGGAACACGCCGCCATTGACGCCGACGTCCTCGCCGAGCACGACGACGCGCTCGTCGGTACGCATCTCGTAGGCGAGGGCCTGGGTGATTGCCTCGATGAGGGTGATGGCGGCCATCAGCGTTTCTCCCAGCCGATGGCATCCGCGCGTTGCGCGGCCAGGTCCGCCGGCAGCTCCGCGTAGAGGTAGTCGAACATCGCTTCCACGGGCTGGGTCTTGGTTTCGAGGTAGGCGTTGATCTCGACGTCGACCTTCCTGCCGCATTCCTCCGACCAGGCCTTTTCCTGCGCCTCGTCCCAAAGCGTGGCATTCGTCAGATACGCGCGCATGCGCGGCACCGGGTCGCGCGTCCACGCATCCTTGACCTCGGCTTCGCCGCGATAGCGGCGCGCGTCGTCGGCGGTGGTGTGATCGTGCAGGCGGTAGGTCATGAACTCGATCACGCTGCCGCCCTCGCCCTTGCGCGCACGTTCGGTCGCGCGACGCATCGCCTCGAGCACGGCGAGCAGGTCGTTGCCGTCGACCTGCAGGCAGTGCAGGCCGCCGGCGATGCCCTTCTGGGCGAGCGTCTTCGCGCCGGTCTGCGCCGATCGCGGTACCGAGATCGCCCAGCCGTTGTTGATCACGCACAGCACCAGCGGCGAGGTGTAGGCGCCGGCGGAATTGAGCGCGGCGTAGAAATCGGTCTTCGACGAACCGCCGTCGCCGCAGCAGGCGACCGCGACGCGCGCCTGCTTGCGCAGCTTGAACGACAGCGCCGCGCCGGAAGCCATCAGGCACTGGGTGGAGATCGGCACGCACCACGGATAGTCGTTCTTCGGGCCCTGGAAGTCGTTGCCGCGCTCGTCGCCGCCCCAGTACATGAGGACTTCGCGCGGCTGCACGCCGCGCATGAACTGCGCGCCGTATTCGCGATAGCTCGGGGCGAACACGTCCTCGGGCAGCATCGAGGCGCCGATGCCGACGTGGGTCGCCTCATGGCCGAGGCAGGCCGCGTAGGTGCCGAGCTTGCCGGTGCGCTGCAGGGCGATCGCCTTGGTGTCGAAGACGCGCACAAAGAGCATTTGTTTGAAGAGAGCGACCAGGCGCTTGCCGTCCTTGGCGACGGCGGGCAGGTCCTTGCCGACCGGCTTGCCGGTCGGGTCGATGTACTGGAGGTATTCGATCTCGAAGCTTGCCGCGATGCTCATGCGTGGGCTCGACGGGGGAATGGGAGCGCAACCGGGACAGCGACCGTACCCCGCGCATGCGAAAAAGGGGCGTCGGAAGGCTGGCGGCTGACCGTACAATTGTCGCACGGAGGGGACGATGACGACCACGGACAACCAGCGCGCGCTCGAGCAGGGCATCACCACCGACCTGCGCGGGCAACTCAGCTATGCCGAGTACCTGCGGCTGGACGTCCTGCTGTCGGCGCAGCAGCCGCGCTCGGATCCGCCGCAGCACGACGAGATGCTGTTCATCGTCCAGCACCATGTCGCCGAACTCTGGTTAAAACTCGTCATCCACGAGCTGCGCGCGGTGCTCGCGCACCTGGAGGCCGACCAGCTCGCGCCCTGTTTCAAGATGTTCGCGCGGATCAAGCAGATTCAGCATCAACTGACCGGGATGTGGTCGGTGCTCGAAACCCTCACGCCGAGCGACTACCTGCAGTTCCGCGACATCCTCGGCCCGGCGTCGGGCTTCCAGTCGCTGCAGTACCGCATCGTCGAATTCACCCTCGGCAACAAGAATGCGGCGATGCTCGCCGCGTTCGCGCACGACCCGGCCGCGCAGGACGAATTGCGCGCCGTGCTCGAATCGCCCTCGCTGTACGACGCCTGCCTGGCCTGGCTGGCGCGCCGCGGCCACGCGATCCCCGCGCACTGCCTGCAACACGACTGGACGCAGCCGCACGTGCGCGAACCGGAGCTGCTGCCGGTGTTCCGGCGCATCTACGAGAATACCGGGGAGTTCTGGGACGCCTACGCCCTGTGCGAGCAGCTGGTCGACATCGAGGTGAATTTCCAGACCTGGCGCTTCCGTCACATGAAGACCGTCGAGCGCATCATCGGCTGGCGGCGCGGTACCGGCGGTTCGTCGGGCGTGGGCTTCCTGAAACAGGCGCTGGAACTGACCTTCTTCCCGGAGCTGTTCGAGGTGCGCGGGTTGATCGGCAGCGAGCCTGCGGCACTCTGAGGCTGGTGCGTTGCAGCACCCGATGTGTTTGACGGGGACGAGCCGAACCGCTACATCTGGCGCAGTCCGCAACCGTTCGCGCGCCATCCCTCTCAAGCTCCGCCATCCCCTCCAGGAGAAACCGCATGAGCGGTGCCGTCGACACGCCCACGCAGGACTCCGCTCCACCCGCATTCCGGCAGGTACTCGGCCATCCGCAGCCCCTGTGGATGCTGTTCATGACCGAGTTCTGGGAACGCTTCGCGTTCTATGGCATCCGCTGGGCGCTCACCTTGTATGTCGTCGCGCAGTTCTACCAGGACGCGGGCGCGGGCGAGAAACCGGCGAACCTGATCTACGGCGCCTACCTCGCGCTGGTCTACGCCGGCGCGATCTTCGGTGGTTTCATCGCCGACCGGGTGATCGGCTACCAGCGATCGATCCTGGTCGGTGCGGTTGTGATGTCGATCGGGCTGTTCATGATCGCGATCCCGAACCAGGACATCTTCAGACTGGGCCTGGCGACGGTCGTGGTGGGCAACGGGCTGTTCAAGCCGAACATCTCGACGATGGTCGGCAAGCTCTACGCGATCGACGACGAGCGGCGCGATTCGGGTTTCACGATCTTCTACATGGGCATCAATGCCGGCGCGCTGCTCGCGCCGCTGCTGACCGGGTGGTTTGCGACCGCGCTGTTCGGCAGTGAGGCGATGCCGGCCTACAAGGTCGTGTTCATCGCCTCGGGCGTGGGCATGCTGATCAGCTTCGTCTGGTTCTGGTTCGGCCGCCGCGGCCTCGGGGACATTGGCCGCCCGCACGAAGGCGGCGCTGGCCACGGACGCGTGGCGATGGTCGTGCTGGCGATGCTGGTGGCGATTCCGGTCGTGTATTTCCTGCTGTCGATCAGCGCGGACATCCTGCAGTGGGTGCTGATCGCGCTGCTGGTCGGGCCAGCGTTCATGTTGCTGGTCGAGGGCATGCGGATCGGCCCGGTCGCCCGCGACCGGGTGATCGCGATGCTGATCATCTTCGCGTTCAACGTGCTGTTCTGGATGTTCTTCGAACAGGCCGGCAGCTCGTTCACCTTCCTGGCCGAGAAGATCATCGATCGCAGTTTCGGCAACTGGGAGTTCCCGGTCGCGTGGTTCCAGACGGTCAATTCGCTCGCGATCATCGCGTTCGCGCCGGTGCTGGCATGGATCTGGGTGCGGATGCGCAGCGCCAACCCGTTGATCCCGCGCAAGTTCGGCCTTGGCCTGATCTTCAACGCGCTCGCCTTCCTGCTGCTGATGGTCGCGCTGCAGAGCATGGTCGATGCGCACGGCAAGATCCCGTTCTGGACGCTGGTGATGGTCTACGTGCTGCAGTCGGTCGGCGAGCTGTGCCTGTCGCCGATCGGCCTGTCGATGGTGACCAAGCT
>DATHOV010000265.1:0-2177 GCA_035484515.1 Lysobacteraceae bacterium | reverse complement strand
CGCAACTGCGCGACGTCTTCCGGGTGATCGCCGCCGATCCGTCCGTGCGCGCGGTCGTGCTGCGTGGCGCGGGCGAGAAAGCCTTCGTCGCCGGCGCCGACATCGCCGAGTTGGCCGCGCTGAGCCCGATCCAGGCGCGCGACTTCTCGCAGCACGGCCAGCGGATGATGCGCAGCATCGAGATGCTCGGCAAACCGGTGATCGCGATGCTCCGCGGCTACGCGCTCGGCGGCGGCATGGAGCTGGCGATGAGCTGCCATCTGCGCATCGCCGCGGACAACGCGAAGCTCGGCCAGCCGGAGATCAACCTCGGCGTGCTGCCGGGCTTCGGCGGCACGCAGCGACTGCTGCGGCTGGCCGGTCGCGGCGCGGTGCTCGAGATGTGCCTGACCGGCGCGCCGATCGGCGCGCAGCGCGCGTACGAACTGGGTATCGTCAACCGCGTCGTGCCGGCCGAACAACTCGAGGAAGCGACGTTCGCACTCGCCGCGCAACTCGCGACTTCGGCACCGCAGGCCCTGCGCGGCATTCTCGACGCGGTGCTCGTCGGCGGCGAATGCGGCATCGACGCGGGGCTCGATTACGAGACCCAGGCGTTCGCGGTCTGCACGTCCACGAGCGACATGCGCGAAGGCACGCGCGCCTTCCTCGAACGCCGCAAGCCGGTCTTCCGCGGCGACTGAGCTATGCCTGGGTCGCCATCGCCATCCGGGCACGAACAACCCTGCATCCGCTGCGGCGATTGCGCGACGGTCTGCCCGGCGCAGTTGCAGCCGCAACGCCTGCTGCTGCAACTGCACTATGGCCACCTGCACGATGCCGAGCGGGATGGTGCGCTGGATTGCATCGAATGCGGCCGCTGCGATACGGCATGCCCGAGCCGGATTCCGCTGCTGCAGCGTTATCGCGAAGCGAAACGATCGATCGGTGAGATGCACACGCGCCGGCAGGCCGCGCTAGCGGCACGCGAGCGCTACCAGACGCGACAGCAACGACTCGCGCGCGACGAAGTCACAATCAGCGAACGCCAGGCAGAACGCAGCAGCAGCCTCGTCACCGCCGACGCCGTCGCTGCCGCGATCGCGCGGGCGAAGGCGAAGCGAGGGACGCAACCCGACAAGCCGAAGCCCTGATGGCTCACGCCCGGCCATCGCACGATCCGCTGCCATCGACGCCCCACGCCGTGTCGATGCGCATGCGCGCGCGGTGGATGCTGCTCGCGCTGCTTCCCGGCGCGGCGCTCGTCGCGTGGTTCCGGCGCGATCCATCGCCATGGGCATGGCTGGGTGCGGCGCTGCTTCTAGTGTTCTGCTTCGCGCACTACCGTGCACCAGCGCAGCGACAACGCGATCTGTCGCCATTGCTGCGGTTCGCGCTGGTCGTGTTGTGGCTGCCACCTGCCACGCCGTGGTGGACCTTCGCACTCGCGATGTTCGCGATCGTCGCCATCGAATGGCTGTTCGCTGACCGTCCTGCCGCCAACCCCTTCCATCCGACAATGATCGCCTGCGCCCTCGTTCTGGTCTGTCTTCCGGTCGCTCCATCGGCGTCGCCATCCAGCGGCGCCGTCGCGTCGAGCGCATGGATCGCTCTGGCCTGGGCGCTCGGTGGAATCGCCCTGCTCGCCGCGCGCTGCATCCGCTGGCAGGCTCCGCTGGCCCTGCTGGCGGGAGCGGCCATCGTGTTCGCCGCATGGGGTGCGACCGATCCTTCGCTGCCCGCCGATCCGGTCTTGCGCTCATTGCTGCCATCGCTCGTGTTGACAGCGTTCTTCATCGCCGACGATCCGCCACGGACCGGCATGCAGCCGCGCGCACGGCTGTTTTGCGGTTTCCTCGCCGGAGGCATCGCAACCGCGACGATGCTCGACCTGCACATGCTTCATCGCGACGGCCAGTTGCCGCTCGCGCTGGCCGGCACGATGCTGGCGATGAGTGCGGCCGCACCGACGCTCGACCGGCTGTTCGCATCCCCGCGAGCCACCATGGGCGCCAGCGCGTGAAGCCCGCCGCGCGCCACGAATTGTTCGCCCGCCTGCGCGAACTCGACCCGCATCCGCGCACGGAACTCGTCTACGCGTCGCCGTTCGAACTGCTGGTCGCAGTGATGCTCTCGGCGCAGGCAACCGACGTCGGCGTCAACAAGGCGACGAAGCAGCTGTTCAAGGTCGCCCATAC
>DATHOV010000264.1:0-10419 GCA_035484515.1 Lysobacteraceae bacterium | reverse complement strand
GACGCCCGCCTACCACCTCGGCAGCAACGGCTTGACCTTCGGCGTCGACTACCGCGTCAACGACGGACTCGTCCTCGGCGGCGCGCTCGGCTACACCCACCAGTCCACGACGCTCGTCGACGGCCAGGGCGACCTGACCATGCACGGATGGAATCTTTCCGGCTACGCCACCCGGTACTGGAAGAACGACTGGTACATCGACAGCTCGATCACCTGGGGCGACAACAACTTCGATTCGCGTCGGATCATCGACTACGCCCTGCCCCTGCCCGACGGCAGTGTCGAGACGGTCGATCAGCTCGCGCAGGCCTCGTCCGGAGGCAACGACCTGGCCGGTTCGTTGACGTTCGGTCGCGACTTCCACAACAAGGCGTTGGCCTACGGGTTCTACGGCAAGCTGCAGTACGACCACGAGACCTTCGATTCCTTCACCGAGCAGCTCGACCAGAACCTCCCGGGAAGCGGCCTCGGCCTGAGGGTGGATTCGCGCGCGAACACATCGGTCGCCTCCGTCCTGGGCGCCAAGATCGACTACACCGAGAGCATGAATTGGGGCGTGATGATTCCGCATGCGGAAGTCGAGTGGCAGCACGAGTTCCGCACCGACCCGAACACGTTCACGGCCTTCTTCGCCGACGATCCCACCGACACGCCGATCCTGATCCAGGGCAACGAGATCGATGCCGACTTCTTCCGGCTCGGCGTCGGCATGTCGTTCGTGTTCCCGCAGGGGCGTTCGGCTTTCCTGCTGTACGACCGCACGGTCGGCCGCCAGGGCATCACCGAATACAACCTCACGCTCGGATTCCGGATGGAGTTCTGAGCCGGGCACGTACAGGCCACGCTCGCGCAGGCGTGGCCGGGTTGGATTGGGTGGGTACGCGCAAGGCCTGGATGCCGGGAATGCAATGGCCATCGTCGTGACGGCGATGGCCGGGTCGTAGCGGCGAAATGTTCGGCAGCAGAATCGGCATCCGGATGGAGTTCTGATCGATGGACATCGCTTTGCTGCCATTCTGCTTTCCGCCGTGCCAATACCAGGTCCGACGACTTGTCATGCCGGGCTTGCGCAATCCATCGCTGCCAAAGCATCATTCGGCACAGATGACCGCCACGATCCGTCCCAATCCGACGAGCGGACGCGCTCCATGATCGAATTCGGCCATCTCAGCCACGTCGGTCTGCGCCGTGAGCTCAACGAGGACACCTATTACGGTGACGCCGACCTCGGGCTGTGGCTGGTTGCCGACGGCATGGGCGGCCACGAATTCGGCGAAGTCGCCAGCGCGGTCGCGCGCGAGGCGATCGTTACCAACGTGCGCAATGGCAAGTCGCTGGTCGACGCGATCCGGATCGCCGACGAGGAAATCATCCGCCACTCGAAGTTGCGCACCGAAGGCTTGCCGATGGGAACCACGGTGGCCGCTGCGCGGATGGACGGCAACAAGTACGAGGTCGCATGGGTCGGCGACAGCCGCGTATACCTCTGGAACGGCCAGTTGCGCCAGTTGTCGCAGGATCATTCCTACGTGCAGGAACTGATCGACCAGGGCGCGATCACCGCCGAGCAGGCGCGCAGCCATCCGCACCGTAACGTCGTCACCCAGGCGCTGGGCGTGACCGACCCGGCCAATCTCAAGGTCGAGAGCATCAGCGGCGAACTGCGCCCGGGGATGCAATTGCTGCTGTGCAGCGATGGGCTGACAGAAGAAGTGGACAACGCCTCGATCGGTCGCATCCTCAACCAGAGCCAGTTCACGGCGCAGGAATGCGTCGACCACCTGATCGCCGCCGCGCTCGACGGCGGCGGCAGCGACAACGTGACGGTGTTGCTGGTCAGGCAGCTCTAGCGGTTGTTGACCGGGAAACGCTCATCGCACGTGCGTCGCGAATCCGGAAGGCCGCTTCAGTTGCCGGATGAAATCCCGCGTGCCGCGTTGTCGGCGAGATTGTCGAGTTGCTTGAGCTTGGCGTTGTCCGGATCGGCGATCAGTCCATTCTCGGCATTGAGCTTGCAGGCGTCGTAAAGCTGCCGGTCGCAGGCACGCTGCGCGAAGCTGGTGAAGAACGCCGCGATGTCCTGCAATCCCTGCCTGGCCTGCTGGTTGTCCGGGTGCGAGTTCAACACCTTGTGATAGAGCTCGGCAGCATTGGCGCCGTCGGGCATGACCAGATTGCGTCCGAGGTCTTCCTTGCTGGTGATGCCGTGCTTCTTGTAGGCATCGGCCTGGTCGAGCATCTGCTGCACGTCGCCGCCGTACTGCTCCTCGATGGTCCTGGGCTGCACGACATCGGGCTTGTCTCCACCAGCGCTGCCGGTGGCGTCGGCGATGCCGGATCCTGAAGCGCCCGGATTCGACAGGGTGACCGGTTGCACGGCTTCCGGTCCGGTCGAAAGCACCTGTGCGGGCGGCAACGGTCGCAGCACGAAGAACCAGATCGCCACTGCGATCGCCACCACGCCCGTTCCCACCGCCGGCCACAGCCAGCGTGGGTAGGTCGCGTCGCGGTTGACCACGCGCGTGCGCTGCATCGTCGCGCCGCGGCCCTGCATGGTGCTGCTGATCCGCGCCTGGCCCTTGGACGCGACCTTGCTCAGCGTCGCCGTGCCCTGCGGCGACTTGGTAAGCAGTTGATGCACCTCGTCGGCGAGGATCGCGCCGGTCTGCACGCGTTCGGACGGCTGCTTGTTCATCGTCCGGTCGATCAGCGGCTGCAACCAGGCGAACTCGGCCGGCAACTGCGGGATCGGCTGGGTGACGTGCATCAGCGCGACGGTGAAAGGATCGGCGGCCTGGTAGGGCGGCGCGCCGGTGAGCATCTCGTACAGCACGGTGCCGAGGCTGTAGAGATCCGAACGTCCGTCCACCGGCTCGGCGCGCGCCTGCTCCGGGCTCATGTAATCGGGCGTGCCGATCGAGGCGCCGGCGACGGTGGAACTGGAGCTGTTGTCCATCGCCTTGGCGATGCCGAAGTCGGCGAGCACGACGCTGCCGTCCTTGCGGAACAGGATGTTGCCGGGCTTCACGTCGCGATGGACGAAGCCTTTCTGGTGCGCGAAATCCAGGCCGCGCGCCATCTCGACCACGATGTCGAGGATCTCGCCGACGCTCAAGCCGCCTTCGGCGATGCGTTCCTTCAGCGTGCCGCCGGGAATGTATTCGGCCGCGAGGTAGTAGACGCCGTTGTGCGCGCCGATGTCGTAGACGGTGACGAGGTTCTGGTGCTGCAGCTTCGCGGTGATCCGGCCTTCCTTGAGGAAGCGCTCGGTGAACTCGGAATTGGCCGCCAGCGACGGCGCCATCACCTTCAGCGCGACTTCGCGATCCAGCGACACCTGGACTGCGAGGAACACCGACGCCATGCCGCCCTCGCCGATCGGCCGCAGGATCTTGTATCCCGGGATCGCGATGTCGACCGATTGCAGCAGGACTGTGGACGATGAACTCACGCATGCCCCCGGGTTGCGCGGAGCCGGCAACGGCTGTGCGCGACATTATCCACGACCGGGGGCTCGATGAGGTAACCCCTCACGCTGTCGCATCCTTCGGCCAGAGGCCATGCCCACCGCTGGCCGAATCGATGCGCGAGAGGCGCTCGCGATGGAGCGCATCCTCGCCAGGATCGGCTCGCTGCACTCGCCGCGCATGGACTGCAACGGCCTGCATCTGCACCGGACCGGAGCTGGCGGATACCGTGTCGAAACCGAGGTCGCCCTGGCCGGCCGTCATGTGCAGGTAGGCCTCGGACAACAGCTGCGCATCGAGCAGGGCGCCGTGCAGGGTACGCTGCGCGTTGTCCACGCCCAATCGCTTGCACAGCGCGTCGAGACTGTTGCGCTGGCCCGGGTAGCGCTGGCGGGCGAACTCGAGCGTATCGAGCACGCTGCAGCGCTCGCCCATCCGCGCCAGTCCGGCGTCGAGCAGGCCCAACTCGTAGTCGAGGAAGCCGATGTCGAATGCGGCGTTGTGGATGACCAGCTCGGCGCCGTCGATGAACTCGAGGAATTCGCCGGCGATCTCGGCAAAGCTCGGCTTGTCGGCGAGGAACTCCGTGGTCAATCCGGTGACCTCGATCGCGCCGGCTTCCATCTCGCGTCCGGGATTGATGTAACGCTGGAAATGACGCCCGGTCGGACGCCGCTGCATCAGCTCGACGCAACCGATCTCGACCACGCGATTGCCCTTCTCCCATGACAAGCCGGTGGTTTCGGTGTCGAGCACGATCTGTCGGGTCATGCGGCGGTTCCTGCGGCTTGCATGCGTTGCGCGGCGGCGCGCGCGAGCGCATCGACGCGTTCGTTGTCCGGGTGTCCGGCGTGGCCTTTCACCCACAGCCACTGTACGTGATGACGGGCGGCAGCGGCGTGCAGGCGTTCCCACAGGTCCTGGTTCTTGACCGGCTGCTTGCTGCTGGTCTTCCACCCGCTGCGCAACCACTTGGGCAGCCATTCGCCGATGCCCTGCTGGACGTATTTCGAATCGGTGTACACGGCAACGGTGCAGGCTTCGGTCAGCGCCTCGAGTCCGGCGATCGCGGCCATCAGTTCCATGCGGTTGTTGGTCGTATGCGCCTCGCCGCCCGACAGTTCCTTCTCGCGGCCCGCAAAGCGCAGCAACGCCGCCCAACCACCCGGTCCCGGATTGCCGAGGCAGGCGCCGTCGGTGTGGATCTCGATCGATTTCATCGAATGTGATGCCTTTGCGTCCAGTGGCGTCGCGGTGGATGTCATGGGTCGATCCGCATCCGCACCGAGCCCGCGCGGGCGCCGCTACCGATGCGAACGCGCGAGGACTGCACGCGCAAGGGCGTAAGGCCCGGGTCGCGCCTGCGCGCCTCGAGCAGGAAACCGCTGCGCAACGGCGAACCGCGCGCGCGCGCGCCGGCGATGTCGATCGCCGCGGTCGTGCGCGCGGACCAGCGCGCACCGAGGTAACGCGAGCCGACGACCTCCAGCCCCAACCCGGTCAACAACGTCGCCGTGGCCTCCGGCGACCACGCCTTGATGCCGCTGAACATCCAGCGCAGGTGCGCGGGACTGAGCGGGTTCAGCCCCAGCACGAGCAGGGTTCCCTCCGGTTCGAGCAGACGCGCGCACTCTGCGGCCAGTCCGACCGCATCGCGCGCCGTCTCGAATGCGCAGGTAAGGAAGATCAGTGCGAAGCTGTCGTCTGCCAGCGGCATGGCCGATTCAAGGCAGCGCAGGTCGCCGTCGAAGCCCTCGCCCGAGCGCTGGAGGTGTACGCTCGTGTGCAGGTTCGGCGCGGCGACGACGAGTCCGGCGTCCTCGTGCGGCTCGATGAACAGGCCGTAGCGGCCGCTGCAACGTGCGATGTCTGCCGCGGCATCGCGCTGGCAGCGACGCAAAAGACCTCGCATGGCCTCGCTGGCCAGCCGGGACTCGGCCGGGCGTGCAGGTTGACGTGGGGATTGCGCAGCGGGCATGGTGCCGATTCTGCGGGAATCGCCCGCCGTGGTCACCCACCGAGGCTGCAACGCATGCCGAAGCTGAGCGCGATCGAAGCCTTCGCCGACAACTATATCTGGACGCTCGCCGGCGACGCCGGCCGCGCGATCGTCGTCGATCCGGGCGATGCCGTGCCGGTGTTCGCGGCGATCGATGCCGGCCTGCGTCCCGTGGCGATCCTGCTGACCCACCATCATCCGGATCACATCGGCGGCGCCGAGCAGCTGCTGCAACGATTCGAGGTACCCTGCATTGCCCCGGTCGACCCACGCATCGGCTGCGCGACGCGGCGCGTGGCCGAGGGCGACGTCTTCGATGTACCCGAGATCGGAATGCGGTTTTCGACGCTCGAGGTCCACGGGCATACGAGCTCGCACGTCGCCTTCCACGGCGAGGGCATCGTGTTCTGCGGGGACACCCTGTTCAGCCTCGGCTGCGGGCGCCTGTTCGAGGGCACACCTGCGCAGATGGTCGCCTCGCTCGACAAGCTGGCCGCGCTGCCCGGCGACACCCTGGTCTGCTGCGGCCACGAGTACACGCTGTCCAACGGCGCGTTCGCCAGCGTGGTCGACCCGGACAACGTCGCGCTGCGCGACCGGATCGCGCAGGCGCGTGCGGCGCGCGATCGCGATGCACCCTCCCTGCCGAGCACGATCGCCAGCGAGCTCGCCTGCAATCCCTTCCTGCGCGTGGATACGGAGGCGGTGCGCGCGGCGGTCGATCTGCACGAAGGCGCACCCTGCGACGGCCGGGTGGAGACCTTCGCCGCCATGCGGCGCTGGAAGGACGGCTTCCGCGCATGAACGGCATCGCCTCCCGATGTCTTTCCGCGACCATGCTCGTCGTGGCGGTGCTCGTGCAGACAGGCTGCGAGCCCGTCGACAACGCACGGCCCGCCTCGGCCGACAACGCGCCAGTTTCCGAACCGATTCCCCTGCCTACGCCGCCCCCGATCGTCGTCTCCGACCTGCCGACGGAAATCTCCGCGCCGATCACGGCGCCGTCGAACGCGCCGCTGCCCGCAGAAGGCGACACCCTGACCAGCGGCCAGGTGCTCGATCGCCTGCGCGCCCGGCTGAGCACGCCAACCTGCATCGTCGGCCCGAACAACACGCGCTGGCGACACAAGTACGCCGGCTACCCGCAGCACTTCGCCGACGAGGTGCAGGCGACGCTACCGATGATGCTGGTGGTGCTGGATGAACTCGAAACGCACAGGCTGCCGGGCGAATTCGCACTGATCCCGATCGTGGAGAGCTGGTATCGCCCGGATACGTACAGTTTCGGTGGCGCCTCCGGCATGTGGCAGATTCTTTCCGAGACCGCGCGCAACAACGGCGCGACCGTCACTGGCGGTTACGACGGGCGCCTGTCCGCGCTCGATTCCACCGATGCTGCGCTGAACTACCTCGGCAAGCTGCACGCGATGTTCAACGACTGGCGGCTCACCGCCATGGCCTACAACTCCGGCGAATACCGGCTGATGCACACGATGTCGCCCGAGGAGCTGGCCGCGCGCAGCGTCGGCGGCGTCCACTACCGCCGACCGAACGGGCTCTCGTGGACGACTTACGAATACGTCTCGAAGATGCGCGCGCTCACCTGCCTGCTCGCGCAACCGCAGCGCCAGGGTATTCCGTTCGACCCCAGTGTGCCGATCACGCACTGGATCCCCTATACGATGCCGGCGGACATCGACTCCCTCGATGAGCTCGCGCGCCGACTTGGCACCGATGCGGAGGAGCTCAAGGCCTTCAACCACGGCTACCGCAATGGCCGGGTGAGCGCCGATGCGCCGCGCACCCTGTTGGTGCCGGCCAGCACGCGGCAGCGCTGGGCTTCTGCGGGAACTCCTGCACCACGCATGCAGGCAACCATGCCATCGACCGCGAACGCGATGCCGGCCAGTGCCACGCCCACGGCGGTTCTGGCGCCTCTGACGCCGGGCATGTCCTCCGTGGATAGCACAAGAAAGACCTTCGTAGTGCCCGCGGCGATCAATACTTCCGGTGCCTCGACCAGCCCACCTCCAGCTGCAACGGTATCCACCATTCCTGCCAGCACGCCTTCCGCTGGTGCTGCGAAGACGACAATCGCTGCGCCCGCTGTCATCAATACACCGTCTTTCGCGACGAACCAGCCGCCTTCGGCCGCGACGGGCGGCTCATTCCTGGGTATGACGACGGCGGCGCCCACCGCGCCCATTGCAATCGGCAAGTCGAATGCAACGACAAGCCAGTTTCCTGCAGCAAGCGGATCGACCCTTCCTTCAATGTCCACGGCTGTCAGCACTATCCCGAAATCGACCGCAACGATCACCTCATCCCCGGTCGTGCCATCGAGCACCAGCACGATGCCCGCTACCCCGACGATCCCCGATACGCACGCACCCAGCGCCAAGCCCGCTTCAGTCGCAACGGTATCGACCGCAATGACAAGCACTGCGAACGCTCCGCCGACGCAGCCTCCCGTGGCCGTCGGGACCGGCATGATTTCGGCCAAACCTTCCGCAGCGACGACGACCGCCATCTCGCCACCTGCATCACCGGCGGCGGCGAACGACGCTGCTTCCGATCTTCATTCCTTGCCGAGCTTCGTGTCCCCAGCAGCGACCTCGGCGAAGCCTGCATCGGGGCCCGCAGCAACCGCCCCCACATCCGCAGCAGGCGCTCCCGCACCTGCGTCGGCACAGTCTGCTGTGTCCAGGTCCAATACGGCTTCGGCCACGCTTTCGGCAACCACGACGACAACGGGTACACCATCCGGATCACCAGCGGCGGCCGACACGGCGGCCGATCATCATCCATTGCCAGGCGTCGTACCCCAGACACCGATACCGACGACGTCCTTACCGGGTTCTGCGACAAAAGCTCCAGTGCCTGCAAGCGCCCCGACACCTGTGGCGTCAACCGTCACGAAGGCCGCCGAAAGCAACCCCCAGCCCAGCGCGCCGCGCACGTACAAGGTCGACTTCGATGATTCGCTGGAAACGATCGCCAAGCGCTTCAACGTCAGCGTGGACGACCTGCGCGCATGGAACCATCTGGCGCCAGACGCGTCGTTGTACGTCGACCAGGTGCTCAAGCTGGAACCGTGAGGTCGCAACGGTCAAACTAGGCAATCGCCGCGACAGCGGATCGTCCGTTCCGGAGGCAGCATGGGTTTCCTGCAAGGCAAGCGCGCACTGATCACCGGCGTGCTCAACCAGCGTTCGATCGCCTGGGGCATCGCACAGGCGATGCAACGCCAGGGCGCGCAGCTCGCGTTCACCTACGTCAACGACAAGCTCAAGTCGCGCGTCGAGGAAGCCGCGAACGCGTTCGGGTCGGACATCGTCCTGCCCTGCGACGTCGGCAGCGACGAGCAGATCGCGCAACTGTTCGTCGATCTGGGCAGGCACTGGGACGGACTCGACATCCTCGTCCATTCGATCGGCTTCGCCCCGGGCGAGGCGTTGACCGGCGAGTTCCTTGATGGCCTGACCCGCGACAACTACCGCATCGCCCACGACATCTCGGCGTACAGCTTCCCCGCACTGGCGAAGGCTGCGCGCCCGCTGATGAAGGGCCGCAACGGCGCACTGCTCACTCTCACCTATCTCGGCGCCGACCGTGCGCTGGCGAACTACAACGTGATGGGCCTGGCGAAAGCGAGCCTGGAATCGAGTGTGCGCTACCTCGCCTACAACCTCGGCCCCGAGGGCACGCGCGTGAACGCGATCTCTGCCGGCCCGATCAAGACGCTCGCTGCCGCAGGGGTCGGCAACATCCGCAAGATGCTCGACCACGTCGAACACAACGCGCCGATGCGGCGCAACGTCACCATCGAGGACGTGGGCAACACCGCCGCGTTCCTTTGCTCCGACCTGGCAGCCGGCATCACCGGCGAGGTGACCTTCGTGGATTCGGGCTACAACATCCTCGGCATGACCGGCTTGGAGTAAGCCGATGCGTTTGCGAGGCACCGCCTCGCGCATCGGCGAACGCCCGGAGCAGGATGCGGAGGGCATGGCGATTTAATGAGGCTGGGATCGGTCGAATCGAATCGAGTTCGGACTCGCGGTCGAATCTGAATAACTATGTCGTCCAATCAGGAGCATTGACCTGCGAGGCACCGCCTCGCGCGTCAGCGAATGCCCGAGCATGGATGCGTCGAGCATGGATGTGTAGGGCTGGGCGATTTGATGAGGCCGGGATCGGCCGAATCAAATCGAGTCTGATCTCGCGGTCGAGCCCGATTCCGGGCGCGACAAGCCCATATACCGCACTCACAATCCCCTACAACCGATCCTCCGCCACCTTCACCGGAAACTGCTTCCGCAAAGCCTCGATGTAATCGCGGATCTCCGCACCGCCGCGCGCCTCGCGAGCGTATGCCTTGCGATAGCTGGCACGTGTGGCAGCATCCATCGCGGCAGGATCGCCATCGACGACATTGGTCGCTTCGACCAGGGCATAGCGGTCGGGCGCGAGCGTAGCCACCGCTACCTGCGGCGGCTTGCCTTTCTGCGGACGCGGCAGGCGGAACCCGGTCGCGATCAGTTCCGCCGATGGCGTGGTGAGGGTGCGCGTGGCCGCGGGCAGCGTCTGGACGCTGCCATTGACCGACGTGGCCAGCGTATCGAGCGACTCGCCTTTCTGCGCTCGTGCCAGCAGGGCGTCGGCCGCGGCCTTGGCGGCCTTCGCGCGCTTGTCGGCCTGCATGTCGGCGACCACGCGATCGTGGACCAGCGCGAGCGCCTGCGTCTTGACCGGCAGATGCTCGGCGACGCGGATCACGACCATGTGCTCGTGGTTCTTCTCGTCGAGATCGATCCCGTCGCTGTTGTCGCCGTTGTCGAGTACCGAGGTCGAGAAAGCGGCCTTGATCACCTTCGGATTCGCGGCGATGCCGGTGCCTCCGGCCCGCGTGAACAGCGGCGTCTTCTGCACGGTCATGCCGAGTTCCTTGGC
>DATHOV010000263.1:0-3039 GCA_035484515.1 Lysobacteraceae bacterium | reverse complement strand
ACGAGCGCGAGAAGACGCAGTGGTATTTCCAGCGTTACGTCGATCACCTTCCGGCGGCGGGCGAGATCGTGTTGTTCGACCGCAGCTGGTACAACCGCGCCGGCGTCGAGAAGGTGATGGGCTTCTGCACCGATGCGCAGTACAAGGCTTTCCTCGCACAGGCGCCGCTGTTCGAGAAGCTGCTTACCGACGACGGCATCCTGCTGTTCAAGTACTGGCTGTGCGTGGACCAGGCCGAGCAGGAGCAGCGTTTCTCCGACCGCGCCAGCGACCCGCTCAAACGCTGGAAGCTCTCGCCGATCGACCTCAAGGCGCGCACGCACTACCGCGACTATGGCCGCGCACGCGACGCGATGCTCAAGGCCACGCACACGAAGAACGCGCCGTGGACCCTGGTGGATTTCAACGACCAGAAACGCGGACGGCTCACCCTGATCCGTCACCTGCTCGACGCGCTGCCGGAGATGAGCCTGCCGGACGCACCTGTCGATCTTCCACCGCTCGACCACAAGCCGCGGCACGAGCACTACGGCGGCCCGCTCAAGCCGATTCCGAACGCATCGGTGGATTGAACGGCCGACCCGCCGGGCAGGCGACCGGCTTCGAATGAACGGCTTCAGCCGAAGCCGAATCCCGTCGTCTCCTGCGCAGCGGCCGGCTCGCGCAGCACCTCGTCCACGCGCGCCAGCGGCGGCCCATCCTGCAGCCATTGCGCGAAGGCTTCGATGGCCTCGGGCTCGCCCTGCGCGAAGGCTTCCACCCGGCCATCGGCCAGGTTGCGCGCGAAGCCGCTCAGCCCGAGCGCGAGTGCGCGATGACGCGCCGAGGCGCGGAAGCCCACGCCCTGCACGCGACCGCTGACGAGGAAGCGTGCAGCCTGCATCTCAGCCTGCCTTGGCCTTGTCGATCTGCTGCTGCAGGTCCTTGATCGTGATCGGGCCGAGGAACTTCTTGACGACCGTGCCGTCGGGCCCGATCAGGTACGAAGTCGGCAGCGCACGCGGCGTATCGAAATCCTGCGGCGGATGATAGGGATCGGCGACCGCGATCGGATAGCCCGGCGTGTGCTGCTTGAGGAAGTCGTCGATCGTCTTCTGCTCGATGCCGTCCTCGAAGTCCAGGCCGATCACGGCCACGTCCTTGCGGGTCTTGATGAAGTTCGTCAGGTCGGGGATCTCCTGCAGGCAGGGTCCGCACCAGGTTGCCCAGAAGTTGACCACGACCCAGTGGCCGCGTTCGTTCGCGAGGTCGTACGTGCGGCAATCGAGCAGGGTGATCCGCAAGCCGGGATTCGGCTTGTCGGCCGGTTTGGCGGCCTCGGATGAGGACGAGGATGCGGCGTTCTGCTGTGCGACGCATTCTCTTGCCGGACCCTTTGCCGTCGTCAAGGCTGTGGGCGACGTCGCCGTGGATGGAGATGTGCGCTGGCACGCGCACAACGCGAAAACGAGGACGACGGCGAAGACGTGCAGCGCGCGCAGGGCGATGGTCATGCGTTGGGGCTCTCGGAGGATGGTTCGGGTCCGGTGGGGTAAATACTACCGACGCTGCGCTGCATTCGCTCGCGCAACGGCAGGCGCAAGGCATCGAGCGCGGCCTGCGCGCGGGCGCCGAGCGCGTCGTCGTGGCAGGGCAGCGTCACCTCGCCGACCGGGATGGGCAGTCCGACGGCTTCGTACAGCTCGATCAGACCGACTTCGTCGAGATCGCGCGCGAGGCGCCATTCGCCACGATCCGAGCGTTCGACGACGCCGACTTCGGAAAGCGCACCCAGCAGCCTCTGCAGCAGGTCGTCGGTGAGGATCGGCTCGAGTGCGTGCATCTGCGCCGTGTGCAGGCCGCCCTCGTGCGTGCGCGCCTGCGCGAAGCGGCCGAGCAGGCGCAGCAGGGCATAGAACTCGAACCCGCGCGGCAGGCACATCGACCGGGGTTGGTAGCGAAACGAGGACAAGGCCGCCGCGAAGGTCGCGCCCAGCAGCACCACCAGCCACGACACCCAGATCCACAACAGGAAGATCGGCACGGCCGCCATCGCGCCATAGATCTGCTGGTAGGAAGCGCGACTGAGGTAGAACACGATCGCGTACTTGGCGCTTTCGAACAGGGCCGTGGCCAGCGCGCCGCCCGCCAGGGCATGCGTAAATCTCACGCTGCGATTCGGGATCACCGCATAAGCCGCAGTGAACGCGATCAGTTCCAGCGCCACGGGCAGCAGCCGCCATCCGAACCGTACCAGGACGGACTGCTCCGCCATCACCACCATCGGCAGCGAGAACAGGTACGAGGAGAGCGCCAGACTCGCCACCGCCAGCAGCGGGCCGAACAGCAGGGCCGCGCAATAGATCAGGAAGCGCGCATGCGGGCGTCGCGACGTCGGCACCCGCCAGATGCGGTTGAATGCATCCTCGATGCTCGCCATCGTGAACAAGGAGGTCGCGATCACCCCGATCGCGCCGAATCCGGTCAGGCCGCGCGCGCTCTGCGCGAAGGCGCGCACGTACCCGGACATGCTGTCCACGGCCCTCGGTACGAAATGCCGGAACAGGAAGACCGTCAACGCATCGCCCCAGCGCTGGTAGATCGGGAACATCGCGATCACGCCCAGCACGGTGGCGGTGAGCGGCACCAGCGCGACCATGCTCGTATAGCTGAGCGCACCGGCAGTCAGGAAGCAGTTGTCGTCGAGAAACCGCTTCCACAGGAAACGCAGGAACGATCGCGTGCGTTCGCGATCGACCCGTTGCGTCAGGCGGCTGGTGAAGTCGGACAATGGCACGCCGCAAGAATAGCCGATGGTTGTGAGAACGGCCGTCGCGGATCGCCCCCGCTTCGGCTACGCTGGGGAGGAGCCAGATCAGAGTTTCCAGTCTGGACGCCTTGCATTCGACGACAGCGCGACAACCCGAAATCCACCTCCGATCCGTTCCCCTCATGCCCGACATCCTGATCCTGTACTACAGCCGCGGCGGCGCGGTCGCTGCGCTCGCGCGGCAGATCGCGCGTGGCGTGGAGGAAGTCGAAAGCATGCAGGCGCGGCTG
>DATHOV010000262.1:0-6215 GCA_035484515.1 Lysobacteraceae bacterium | reverse complement strand
GACCAGAATGCGGGGCGGCGCGCGCGTTATCAAGGCGAAAACGCGCACGCAGCGTTCCGGGCTTCCTTCGACCACCACTCCTTTCCATCGAACGGCATCGCCGTCCGCGCCATCCACCATCCAACGCAGAACCTCCCGGAGAACACGCCATGCGCATCGGTATCCCCCGCGAAACCAAGACCCTCGAAGGCCGCGTGGCCCTCGTTCCCGCCGCCGCCGGTCATCTGGTGAAGCGCGGCCACGAAGTGTGGATCGAGAAGGACGCGGGCGTGAAATCCGGTTTCAAGGACGAGCAATACACCTCGCTCGGCGTGAAGATCGCGCCCGATGCGGCCGCGCTGTACGAGAAGGGCGAGTTGATCGTCAAGGTGAAGGAACCCATCGCTGGCGACCTTGCCCTGCTGCGCAAGGATCACCTGCTGTTCTGCTACCTGCACCTGGCCGCCGAGCCCAAGCTCACGCGCAGCCTGCTCGACATCGGCCTGACCGGCATCGCATTCGAGACGGTCGAACTCGAGAACGGCGACCTGCCGCTGCTGGCCCCGATGTCGATCATCGCCGGCCGCATCGGCGTGCAGGTCGGCACCCACCTGCTGCACCAGCCGATGGGCGGCAAGGGCAAATTGCTCGGCGGACTGCCTTCCACCGAGCGCGGCAAGGTCGTGGTGTTCGGCGCGGGCGCGGCGGGCGGCAATTCGGCGGCGCTGGCTGCGGCTGGCGGATCGAACGTCGTCGTGTTCGAGATGCGCGCCGACCGCATGGAAGAGATGATGCGCCTGGGCAACAACGTCACCGCGCTGTTCCCGTACGAAGACGTCGTCGCGCGCGAAGTCGCCTCGGCCGATCTCGTCGTCGGCGCCGTGCTCGTCACCGGTGCGAAGGCGCCGCACGTGATGACGCGCGCGATGGTCGCGCGGATGGAGCCGGGCAGCGTCGTCGTCGACATCTCGGTCGACCAGGGCGGCTGCTTCGAGACCACCCGCCCGACCACGTGGAAGGAACCGACCTACGTCGAGGAAGGCGTCACCCATTTCGCCGTCACCAACATGCCCGGCGCCGTCCCGCAGACTTCCTCGCAGGCGATCTGCGCGGCGATCCTGCCGTACGTCAACAAGCTCGCCTCGGGCGACTGGCGCGGGAATGTGCCGCTGATGCGCGGCATCAACGTCGAGGGTGGGAAGATCGTGCATCCGGCGTTGGTGGACATGAAGGTGTGATGCGTCGCTGAAAGCATGTCGATGCTCGATTGAGGACGGCGCCTGGTGTGCTGGGCGCCTTGGAAGGGGTTCGGGATTCCTGGCGCCCTGGCGTTGCAGTGGCCGTCGGCGCTGGAGAGGCTGGTCGCCGAGAATCTCAGTCGCGCCTTCCTGCCTTTCCACCCCGCTGCGCTACAATCCTGACAGTCGCGCGGGAGAGAGTTCGACGTGCCGTCGAGCAATGACCAGAATCGCAGGACCGACCGCAACACGGTGGTCGAGGCGACGCGCCGGCTCGGCGGCGCCTCCAACCCGCGCCTGATCGTCGTCAGCGGGATGTTGCTCGGACAGCAGATCGAACTGCGCGACGCGCCGATCGTGGTCGGGCGCGCTTCGGATTGCGCGATCTCGCTGCAACATCCGAGCGTGTCGCGCAACCACTGCCGGATCTGGCGCGAGGGCGATGTGTTCTGGATCGAGGACTGCGGTTCGACCAACCACACCTACCTCAACGGCAAACTGGTGACGCGTGCGCAGTTGCGCGACGGCGACCAGATCAGCGTCGGCAGCAATGCGATCAAGTTCTTCGTCGGGTCGAGCGTCGAGGCGAGCTACCACGACGAACTCATCGATCTGGCGATCTACGACAGCCTCACCGGCTTCTTCAACCGCCGGCATTTCTGCGCGGTGCTCGACGAGGAACTGGAGAAGACCGTCGAAGCCTCGCCCTTGAGCCTGCTGATGCTCGACCTCGACCATTTCAAGGAGATCAACGACCGCCACGGCCATCTGGTCGGCGACCAGGTGCTGGGCACGGTCGCGCGGATCATCCGCGAGCGCACGCCGATGGGGTTGCCGATCGGGCGCCTCGGCGGGGAGGAGTTCGCGCTGGCGTTGCCGGGACACGACCTGCATGCCGCCGCGAGGCTGGCCGAGACGCTGCGCACGGCGGTCGCCGAGCGGCCGATCGAGACGCGCGACACCCAGCCGCTGGCAGTCACGCTCAGCATCGGCGTCGCGCAGGCCGATGCCGGCGTTTCCACGCGCGGGATGCTGCTCAAGAACGCCGACGAGCAGCTCTATCGCGCCAAGCAGGACGGCCGCAACCGCGTCTGCGCACTCGGTTAGGACTCGCCGGGTGGTTTGGGCTTCAACGCGGCGCGTTTTGCTTCCCACTGCGCCGCGAGGTCAGGCTTGCCCCAGGCCTTGTAGTCCTCGATAAGCGGGTCGATGTAGCCGCCGATGCGCCAGTGGTCGGCGCCGAAATCCTTCTTCTTCTCGGCGATCGCGGCGAGCAGGTGCTTCTCCGCTGCGTCGTAGCGTTTCGCACGCAGCAGCGCCTTGCCGAGCTGGAATTCCTGTTCGCCGGTGATCTCGTTGTCCGGGCCGAACTTCTCGAGCGCGGCCTTCTGCGAGGTCTGTTCCATCGCGATCGCCTGGTCGACGTCGCCGACATCGAGCAGGTAGTTGCCGTAGTTGCCGGTCGCGATGATCGTGTTGCCGTGCTTCTCGCCGTACTTCTTGAGCGTGAATTCGTAGACGCGCCGGTAGTACGGGCCCGATGCGGCGATCTTCTCCGGCGTGCCCTGCTGGCGCAGCGCGCCGGCGAGGTTCGACTCGATGTTCATCGTCGCGCTGTGGTCGGGGCCATACATCTTCCGCTCGATCGGCAGCATCTTCTCGAGGATCACTTCGGCCTGCGCGAAGCGGTTCGATTCCAGGTACATGATCGCGAACTCGTTCATCGTATCGAGCGTCTTGGTTCCGTCGGCGCCCCAGCGGCGCGTCTCGCGCGCGATCGTGTCGCGGAAGATCGGCTCGGCCTGCTCGTAGTGGCCCTGCCAGGTGAACAGGTCCGCCTGGTCCTCGTGCGCCTTGATGGTGAGATCGCCGTCGCGACCGTCGATGCGCTCGATCACCGGCAGCAGGGGCTGGAGCCTGCGCGCAGCATCGGTCAAGTCGGCGAGGTCGATCTTGTTTTCGACGGCATCGAGCTCGCTGTGCAGGGTTTCCGGATCCTCCGCTCCGCGCGTGGAGGTCAGCGCGGCGATGTTCTGCGCATACAGGGCGGCCGCCTGCTTGCCGTTGCCGAGGTTGTCGGTCTCGCGGGCGAGCTGGCGCTGGATCTGCAGGGTGAGCAGCGCATTGCCTCCCAGGCTCCTGCGTGCGGCGTCGTAGGCGAGCTGGGTGTGTTTCAGCGCCTCCCGGTATTCGCTGAGGCTGTTGTAGCTCGATCCGATCGTGTCCTCGATGTTGGCGAGCACTTCGGGCTGGTTCGCGAGTTCGTGCGAGGCGCGGTTCGCGGCGCGATCGAGCACGAGATGCAGCAGGGTCTTGTCGAGGTCGCGCGCCTGTTCCGGATCGACGCCCGCCAGCACATCGGTGAGGAAGCGCGAGGTCTGCTCGCTCTTCTGCGCTTCGAGGTTCGCGCGTACGGCCGCTGCGCGCGCATGCAGCATGCCGATGACCGCCGCCGTCGTGCCGGCGATCAAGGCCAGCGCCACGATTCCCGCGGCGAGGATCGAGCCGCGGTTGCGCGTCGCGAAGCAGCGCAATCGATAGGCGCGCGTGGATGGCACCGCATGCAGCGGGTAATGGTGCAGGTAGCTGTCGATGTCGTCGGCCAGCATCTGCGCCGAGTCGTACCTTCCGGTTCGATCGGGATTCGTCGCGCGCACGATCACCCAGCGCAGTTGCTCGGGAATCGCCACGAGTCCGCGCACGATTTCCGCGTCCGCGTCCGCTTTCTGGCCGAGCGAGGCGAGCAGGGCGGAGCGGAGCGCTTCGTTGTCGAGTCCGGCGATCGCGGCAAGCTGTAGCGTCCGGCCCGGCGCGATCAGTTCCAGCAGGATGATCCCGAGCGCATAGACATCGCTGCGGATGTCGATCTCGCCCGGCTTGCCGCGGGCCTGCTCGGGGCTCATGTAGCCGCGCGTGCCGACGCTCTGCGCGACCGACGTCGAGCCGTGGCCGGCCGCGGCGCCGGTACCGGTGCCCGTCGCGACGCCGAAATCGATGATCTTCGGCATCGGCAGGCCATCGACCTGCGCGACCAGCACATTGCCCGGCTTGAGGTCGCGATGGATCACGCCTTTCTGGTGCGCATGCTGCACGCCCATGCACACACGCATGAACAGGGCGAGTTTCTCGCGCAACGGCAGGGCATGGTCCGCGCAGTACGCCGTCAGCGTCTGCCCGTCGATCCATTCCATCGCGAAGAACAGGTGGCCCTGCGGCGTGGTGCCGGCATCGAAGACCTTGGCGATCGCTGGATGGTCCATGCGCGCGAGCGCCTGGCGTTCGACCAGGAAGTACGCCTCGGCGAGGCTGCCGCGCAGCTGGCCGCGGATCAGCTTGAGCGCGACCGGACGTTCGATCGGTTCGAGCTGCTCTGCCAGGTACACCGCGCCCATGCCGCCCATGCCGAGCAGGCGCTCGATGCGGTACGGGCCGATGCGCTGGCCAGCTTCCAGCATTTGTCCATCCGCACCTGCACCAGCCGCGACATCGAGCACGGTCGGCTGTTCGGGCAGGCTGCTGCTTGGATTGGAAGGTGTCGGCATGGCCACTACCCCGGTTCGCCCGAGTGTAGGGCGCAAGGTGGCCGCTGCCAACACGCGATCTCCGATAGAATGGGACCGGAAAAGGGCCTGTCCGAGCCACTGTGCCCGGTTGCGGGGCGGCGTCAGGACCGGTTTCGGAGACCTGTATTATTTCTCTTTATTTTCAGAAGCTAAGGCGATACTCTTGAGACGAGTTCTGACAGGCCGTCCCGGCGCTTGAACACTTGAACACTGTGGCCCGCACCGCCCGCACCCCCTCCCGCGCGGCTCCCGCGCCTCCGCCGCCGTCGCGTCGTTTCTGGCACGAAATCGCGCTGGTCATCTTCGGTACGGCGCTGCTGTATCTCGCGGCGAGCCTGCTCAGCTACAGCTACGACGACCCCTGCTGGTCGCATGCAGTCAGCCTGACCGGCGCACTGCACAACTTCGGCGGCAGTGCCGGCGCCTATCTCGCCGATGTCGCCTTCTACTTCTGTGGCTATGGTGCCTACATGCTGCCGCTGGTGATCGGCGGGCTGCTGTGGATCGCCTTGTTCGGCCGTGACGGCAGCAGCGATGCGGGGCTGACGCCCGCGCTGCGGTTGATCGGCATCGTCGCATTCCTGATTTCCTTCACCGGTCTGGCCTACATGCGCTGGGGCGATTCGATTCCCCGGATGATGGCAGGCGGCGGCGGCATCCTCGGCAACGCGGTCGGGCATGGCTTGAGCGACCTGTTCGGTGCGTTCGGTTCGAACCTGTTCCTTTCCGCATTGCTGCTCGCGGCGATCACGCTGGCGACCGGGATCTCCTGGCTCGGCGTGATGGATGCCATCGGACGCGGCGTGGTCGGCACGTTCCAGTTCGTCGGCGAGATGTTCGGGCGCAGCGTGCGCCATGCCGACGAGTGGAGCCAGGCGCGCGCGGCGCGGGTCGAGCGCGAGGAAGTTCGCCGCGAGGACAGCGAGCGTCGGGCGAAACGCGAACCGGTCAAGATCGAGCCGCCGGCCAAGCCGGTCATCGAGAAGAGCGAACGCGCCAAGCGCGAGCAGCAGATCCCGCTGTTCAACGCCGATCCGGTCGGCGGCCTGCCGCCGCTGTCCCTGCTCGACGATCCCAAGCCGCAGCCGAAGTCGTACTCCGAGGAAACGCTGGAGACGCTGTCGCGGCAGATCGAGTTCAAGCTCAAGGATTTCAAGATCGACGTGACCGTGGTCGGCGCCTATCCGGGCCCGGTGATCACGCGCTTCGAGATGGAACTGGCGCCGGGCGTGAAGGTCAGCCAGATCTCCAGTCTCGACAAGGACATCGCGCGCGGGCTGTCGGTGAAGTCGGTGCGCGTGGTCGACGTGATCCCCGGCAAGAACGTGATCGGGCTGGAGATCCCGAATACCCACAAGCAGATCGTCTACCTGTCGGAGATCCTGCGTTCGGACAAGTACGACCAGCTGAAGTCGCCGCTGGCGCTGGCGCTGGG
>DATHOV010000261.1:0-8730 GCA_035484515.1 Lysobacteraceae bacterium | reverse complement strand
GCCGAGGTCGAGGTAGTGGTCCATCACCGTCTCGCTGATCTCGACGACCTGGTCGATGATCTTCTGATGCCATGGCGCGACCGGGCCGAGATCCGAGTCGCCCTCGGGCTTGAAGAAGCAGTCGACCACGTTGCGGCCGTTGTCGCAGGGCAGGTTGATCGGCAGGCATTCCTTGCCGAATGCTTCGCGGAGGTGGTCGAGCAGGCTGGCGAGGTCGACGCCTTCGGCATCGATGCGATGCACGATGAGCATGCGCGAGCGTCCGCGCCGTGCGGCGAGTTCCATCATGCGGCGCGTGGAGTGCTCGATGCCGAGCACGGCGTTGACGACCACCGCGCAGGTTTCGACCGCGTCGATCGCGGAGAGCGCGGGGCCGCGGAAATCCGGATAACCGGGTGTATCGATGAGGTTGATGTGGGTGTCGCCGTGGTCGATCGATGCGATCGACGCGTTCAGCGAATGCTGGCGCTCGCGTTCCATCGGATCGTGGTCGGAGACCGTGGTACCGCGCTCCACGCTGCCTGCCGCCTGGATGGTGCCGCCGGCATGCAGCAGGGCTTCGAACAGGGTGGTCTTGCCGGCGCCGTTGTGGCCCACGAGGGCGACGTTGCGGATCTGCGATGTGGAATAGGCGGGCATGGGGGTTCTCCTGGCGAAATGGGGCGTGCCGCTCCGAGTCCCGGCGCGCGGCCGGAAGCACAGGGTACGAGCTTACCCGCAGCCTTGCAGGACGCCGTTGGCTGGTCAAGGATGCGGCGCAGCAAGCGCCGGCAGGCGGGAAACGTGATCGCCGTCACGGCCGGAAGGACGAGTCTGAATGCGCGCCTTGCGCGCGCTGTCGGCGCGCTGAACAACTCCTAGTGGAGGCCTATGGATTCAGCATGCGGATAGCCGCGTCGCGCAAGGATGATCCCGACGCAATTCCGCGTCACGGGAGAACGAAATGAAACGCTTTGCTGCCACCGCGATCACCCTGATGATGACCGCTGCGATCGGAACCGCGGCGGCAAGTCCCTACGACCATGACGACAACCGGCAGGCAGCCGGTCGCGTCCACGAACGCGCCGCCAGCGATCGTGGCGCGGTGCGCTACGACAACCGCAATGGCTATCGTGGCGATATGCGTGGTCGCTGGAATGGACGCGATGGCGATCGTCGCTGGAACGGTGGTTACGGCTACCGCTATCGCGATGGCTACCAGGGCCGCTGGTACGGCGGTTACCGCTACGAGCCGCGCGAGGTGGGCATCGTGATCGGAGGCGTGGGTGAGCCGTACTACGGCCCCGCGTACTACGCACCGGTCTACGGCTATGACGATGGCTACGCCTACGAAGGCGGTTACGCCCAGTACGAAGGCGGTCCTGGTTGCGCGCCGGGCACGGCCTACGCGGTTCCCGTCCAGCGCGACAACACCGGCGCCAGGCTGCTCGGCGCCGTGATCGGCGGCGCGCTCGGCCATACGGTCGGCAAGGGCGACGGCCGCGCTGCGGCGACGGTCGCTGGCGCAGCCATCGGCTACGGCGTCGCGGCGAGCGCGACCGACGACCGCTCGTACGAAGTGGCCTGCGGCGGCTGAGCCTGCAACGCACCGACGGAGCATGATGCAGGGGCCTTCGGGCCCCTGCTTTTTTCGTCCGACGGCGTCGTTTCCATGCGGATCGAATAAAATCCGGTTTCTGCCTGAACTCGCGATCCGTCTGGAGACGCCCTGAATCGTCCATCGCCCGCCCTGCTGCAGTCGATGCAGCAAGCTTCAGCGCTGCTGCAGGCAGGCGATTTCGCCCGCGCGCAGGCGATGCTCGAGCAGGTCCTGCGAACCGAGCCGCGTTTCGTCGAAGCCCATCGTCTGCTTGCGGGCGCGCTGCAGGCGCTTGGCGACGATCCAGGTGCCGAACGCGCGCTGCGGACCGCGGTGGCGATCGATCCGGGATGGGCGCCCGCGCAGACTTCGCTCGGCGAACTGCTCGTCCACCTGGGCCGAACGGCCGAGGCGGAAACACCGTTGCGCGCGGCACTGGCCGCGGGACGAAATCACCTGCGCGCCGCCGCGATCCTTGCGCGCTTGTTGAACGCCGACGCACGTCCGCAGGAAGCGCTCGATGTCTGCGCGCCTTTCGCGCAGTCGATGCCACCCGACCTCGACCTGCTGACCCAGCAGGCCGCCGCGCTATCCGCATTGGGCCGGCATGAGGAAGCGATCTCGCTGTATCGCCGCATCGTCGAGGCCGTGCCGGGCAATGCCATCGCCGAATACAACCTCGCCGCCGCGCTCGAGGCCGCCGGAAGCCATCGCGACGCCGAGAGCGCCGCGCGCAGAGCGATAGGCAGGGGCGCCGACATGCCCGAAGCCCATGCCGTGCATGCGCGCGGCCTCATCGGGTTGAACCGCTTCGATGAGGCGGAATCGGCGCTGCTGCGTGCGATCGGGCAACGCGAGACGTTCGCCGATGCGCAGCGCAATCTGGCCCAGTTGATCTGGATGCGCAGTGGCGACGTCGCTGCCGCATGCGAGCATCTCGACGCGGCGCTGCGCGCGCATCCGGACGACCTTGCGTTGCTCGCGATCAAGGCGCGCCTGCTCGACGGCGCCGGCGACGCACGAGCGGCCTACGCCTGCATGGCCGAGCGCGTGCAAGGTCCGACTGGGAACCTGGATGCGCTTCTGACCGCGAGCCAGATCGCGCTGAAATTCGATTCGGCGCGCGCGCGCGCGCACGCCGAACGCGCGCTCTCGATTGCGCCGGATCAGCCGTCCGTCAGGCTGCTGTTCGCCGACACGTTGCTCGCGACCGGCGACGCCGATCAGGCCGCGCGGATAGCCACCGAACTGCTCCTCGACAAGCCGGACGACCAGCGCCTGCTCGCGGAATTGACGACCGCATGGCGGCTGCTCGGCGATCCGCGCTACGCCGGGCATTGCGACTACGCGCGCATGGCGCGCGCCTGGGTCCTCGACACGCCGCGCGGCTGGAGCGACCTGCCGGCCTACCTGCGCGATCTCGCCGCCAGCCTGCATGCCCTGCACACCCTCCACACGCACCCCTTGCACCAGTCGTTGCGCAACGGTTCGCAGACGACCCAGAAGAACCTGCTCGAGACCGACGATCCGGTCCTTCGCGCGTTCCCGGAGGCGATCGACGGACCGATCCACCGCCACATCGGGATGCTCGGGCACGGCGGCGATCCACTGCGCCGGCGCAACAGCGGCGGGTACCGCATCCACGGCATCTGGTCGGTGCGTCTGCGCGGCCAGGGCTACCACGTCAACCATGTGCACCCGGAAGGCTGGCTGTCGTCCGCGTGCTACATCGAATTGCCGCGCGCAATGGCAATGGGCGGTGGGGCAGGCGCGGACGGCACGGGCGAATCGCCGGTTGCCGCGGACCACGAGAAGGCAGGCTGGCTGAAATTCGGCGAGCCCGGCATTCCAACGAACCCGATGCTCGCGCCGGAATCCTTCATCCGCCCGGAGCCCGGGCTGCTGGCGCTGTTCCCGTCGTATTTCTGGCACGGCACGGTGCCGTTCGAAGGCGACGACACGCGGCTGACGATCGCGTTCGATCTCGTGCCCGCCGCGCATCGTTGATGCCGCCATCAGCAGGCCAAATCGATGCCTGGCCCGGATCGCAGGATGAGCGCTGGATTCTGGCTTGATCGCCAACGATCATTACGCCCCGCTGGATGCATGCCGGCCAGATGACGCATCCTATGCAGGACGCGGTCCGCGTCGAGACACCCAACCCGATGCAAACACACCCTGCCACCACCGCTGGCCGAGACTGGATCGTCTTCAAGTTCGGCGGCACCAGCGTAAGCGCGCGCTCGCGCTGGGACACGATCGGCGCGCTGATACGCGCGCGCGCGACGGACGAGGGTGCGCGCGTGCTGGCCGTGGTATCGGCGCTGGCGGGGATCACCAACGCATTGCAGTCGGTGATCGACGCGCACGCGGACGAGCGGGGATGCGCCGAACGCATCGCCGCGATCGTGCAGCGCCATCGCGATTTCGCCGCGACCCTCGACCTCGATGCCGACACCGTGCTCGGCGAACGCCTGCAACTGCTCGAGGCGCTGCACGCCGATCCACGCCGCGTGGACGCGCAACTCGACTGGCAGGCCGAAGTGCTCGCACAGGGCGAGCTGTTGTCCTCGACGCTCGGCGTCGCCTACCTGAAATCGCAGGGCGTCGCAGTCGAATGGTTCGACGCGCGCGACGGGCTGCGCGCGCTGGCGCTGCCGAACCAGAACGCATGGGCGCGCCGCCTTTCGGTCTCCTGCGATGCCGCAGCAGGCGCGGCGTTGCGTGCGCGCCTGGAAGCCGGCCCGTCGCTGCTGATCACCCAGGGCTTCATCGCACGTCATGCGGACGGCGGTACCGCGATCCTCGGGCGTGGCGGCTCGGACACTTCGGCCACCTATTTCGGCGCCCTGCTCGGCGCGCGGCGCGTGGAGATCTGGACCGACGTGCCCGGCATGTTCAGCGCCAATCCGCACCAGGTGCCGGATGCGCGCCTGCTGTCGCGACTGGACTACGAGGAGGCGCAGGAGATCGCGACCACCGGCGCGAAGGTGCTGCATCCGCGCTGCATCCATCCCTGCCGCGACGCCGGCGTGCCGATCCGCATCCTCGACACCATGCACCCGGCGATGGACGGCACCACGATCGCCCGCAACGCGGCCAACGTGCCCGGCGTGAAGGCGATCAGTTCGCGGCGCGGCATCGTGCTGGTCGCGATGGAAACCGTCGGCATGTGGCAGCAGGTCGGCTTCCTCGCCGATACCTTCGAGCGCTTCAAGCGCCACGGCTTGTCGGTCGACCTGATCGGTTCGTCGGAAACCAACGTGACGGTCTCGCTGGATCCTTCCGACAACCTGGTCAACTCCAACGTGCTCGAAGCCCTGTGCGCGGACCTCGCCGAAGTCTGCCGGGTGAAAGTGATCGCGCCGTGCGCGGCGATCACGCTCGTGGGACGCGGCATGCGCTCGCTGCTGCACCGGCTCGGCGACGTCTGGGCCGAGTTCGGCCGCGAACGCGTGCATCTGATCTCGCAATCCTCGAACGACCTCAACCTGACCTTCGTCGTCGACGAAGCGCTGCTCGACCAGGAAGGGCCGAGCGGCACGATGGCCCGGTTGCATGCGCTGCTGATCGCATCGGGCGCGATGCCGGTGGACGAAGCGGCGGTGTTCGGACCGAGCTGGCGCGCGCTGCAGGGCGCTGCCGCGTCGCGCCCCGCGCCCTGGTGGCGCAGGCAGCGCGCGGCCCTGCTGGAACTCGCGGGGCAGGGCACGCCGCGCTATGTCTACCACCTGCCGACGGTGCGCGAACGCGCGCGTGCGCTGGCCGCGCTGGCGGCGGTCGACCGTCGCTTCTTCGCCCTCAAGGCCAATCCGCACGCCGCGATCCTGCGCACGCTGGACGCGGAGGGCTATGGCTTCGAATGCGTCTCCGGCGGCGAACTGGCGCATCTGTTCGCAACCCTGCCGAAGCTCGATCCGCAGCGCGTGCTGTTCACGCCGAGCTTCGCAGCGGGCGGCGAATACGCCGATGCGGCCGCACGCGGCGTGCGCATCACCCTCGACAGCCTGTTCCCGCTGACGCAATGGCCGGAACTCTTCCGCGGCCGCGAGCTGATCCTGCGCGTCGATCCGGGCTTCGGATACGGCCACCACGAAAAGGTGCGCACCGGCGGCAAGGGCGCCAAGTTCGGGCTCGACGCGGACGCGCTGCCCGCCTTCCTCGCCGCCGCAAGAAAAGTCGACGCACGCGTGGTCGGCCTGCATGCGCACATCGGCAGCGGCATCGCGGAAACGACGCACTGGGCCGAAGTGCATGCGCGCCTTGCCAACCTTGCCGATGCGATCGGAACGGTCGCCTCGATCGATGTCGGCGGTGGCCTGGGGGTGTCCTACGAACCCGATGCCGCGCCGTTCGATCTGGCCGGCTACGGCGCTGCGCTCGCGGAAGTGAAGGCAGCCTACCCGCAGTACGAGCTCTGGGTCGAACCGGGACGCTGGCTGGTCGCCGAATGCGGCGCGCTGCTCGCGCATGCGACCCAGGTCATCGAGAAGGCCGGCGTGCGCCGCGTCGGCGTCGATGCCGGCATGCACACCCTGCTCAGGCCGGCGCTGTACGGCGCCTTCCACCACGTCGTGAACCTGTCGCGGATCGACGATGCGGATGTCGCTGCCTTCGATGTGGTCGGGCCGATCTGCGAAAGCGGCGACGTGCTCGCGCGCCGCCGCAAGCTGCCGGCGGGCACGACCGAAGGCGACGTGCTGCTGATCGCCGATGCCGGTGCCTATGGCGCGGTGATGGCGTCGAACTACAACCTGCGCGGCCTGCCGTACGAATGCGTGCTCGACGAGGGCGGCCCGGACGGAGGCGCGCCATGACCGCGTTCCAGCGCGATGCCGTGCGTGCGTTCCGTTTCGTGCGCTGTACCTTCGATGCCGCCACCGGCGTCGCGCGGCTGGTGTACGCCTTCGACGATGGCGAGGAACTGGTCGAGACGATCGCGATTCCCGGCGCGCCCTTCGCGCTGGACGCGGCGCGTGCGGAGGCGGTCGAGTACGCGCTGCGTCTGCTCCACCTGATCGCCGGGGTGAGCTACTACAAGGCCGCGGTGCCGCCGGAGATCCGCATCGACACGTATGCGATCGATGCCGACACCGCCGTGTTGCTGGAAGCGATCTACGAGAACGGACTGGGCGAGTTTGCGTACCGGAATGGTTTGTCGTTGCAAGCCAGGATCCGTTTTCCGCACGGGTCGGCTGCAGCACCGGTCGCAGGACGGATCGGATTGCAGTCGCATGCATTGACAGCGATCGGCGGCGGCAAGGACTCGCTGGTGTCGATCGAGGCCTTGCGCGCGACCGGCGTCGAGCAGACCGTCGCCTGGATCGGATCGTCGCCCCTGATCGCTGCCTGCGCCGCGCGCACCGGGTTGCCGACGCTCAACATCACCCGCCAGCTCGCGCCGCAACTGTTCGAGTACAACCGCCAGGGCGCGTACAACGGCCACATCCCGGTCACCGCGATCAACTCGGCGATCCTCGTGCTCGCGGCGGTGCTGCGCGGCTTCGACCAGGTCGTATTCTCGAACGAGCGCTCGGCGAGCTACGGCAGCGAGATCCTCGACGACGATGGCCGCGTCCTTGCCCAGGTGAACCACCAGTGGTCGAAAGGCTGGGCGTTCGAGAACGCGTTCGGTGCGTACGTCGAAAGCCACGTCGCCGCGGGTCTGCATTACTTCTCCTTGCTGCGTCCGCTGTCCGAGCTGGCGGTCGCACGCCGGTTCGCGAAAACCGACCGCTACGACGCGCACTTCTCCAGCTGCAACCGCAACTTCCACATCCTCGGCGATCGTCCGGCCAACCGCTGGTGCGGGCAGTGCCCGAAATGCCACTTCGTCTTCCTCGCGCTCGCGCCGTTCATGCCCAAGCCGCGGCTGGTCGGCATCTTCGGCCGCAACCTGCTCGACGAAGCCGCGCAGGCGAAGGGCTTCGACGCCCTGATCGAGTACCGCGACCACAAGCCTTTCGAATGCGTGGGCGAGGGACGCGAGGCGCGCGCCGCGTTCGCCGCACTGGCGACGCGACCGGCATGGCGCGAGGATGCGCTGGTCGAACGCTTCGCCCAGGAAATCGCGCCGCAGCTCGGCGCCGACCTCGCATCGTTCGACGCGCTGCTGCCGCCCAGCGGCGAGCACCGCATTCCAGCCGCGTTGTGGGACAGTCTGCGTGCGCATTTCGGAGCTTGAAGGACGCCGCGTCGCACTCTGGGGCTGGGGCCGCGAGGCCCGCGCCGGGCACGCCGCGCTGCGCTCGCGACTGCCGCGGCTGGCGCTGACCGCGATCTGCAATGCCGCCGAAGCGGCGGACGTGATCGCAATGGGGGACCCGCTGCTGCAGCCCTCGCAGCAGGCCGACGCCGATGCGCTGGCGGCGTTCGACGTCGTCGTCAAGTCGCCCGGCATCAGTCCGTACCGCGCCGAAGTCGAAGCTGCCGTTGCGAGCGGGACGCGCTTCATCGGCGGCAGCGCGCTCTGGTTCGCCGAGCATCCGGACGCGCGCACGATCTGCGTCACCGGTACCAAGGGCAAGAGCACCACGACCGCATTGATCGCGCACCTGTTGCGTGCCGGCGGCCATCGCACCGCGCTCGCGGGCAACATCGGCCTGCCCCTGCTCGAACTGCTGGACGTGCCGCAGCTCCCATCGGCACCGATCTGGTCGATCGAACTGTCCAGCTACCAGACGCGCGATGTCGCCGCGTCGGGCACCAGGCCCGAGGTGGCCGTCGGCCTGAACGTCTATCCCGAGCACCTGGACTGGCATGGCAGCCACGAACGCTATGTCGCCGACAAGCTCGCCTTGTTCACCCAGGCGCGTCCGCGCATCGCGGTGCTCAATGCGCTCGACCCGACGCTCGCCGCACTGGAGCTTCCCGATTCGGACGTGCGCTGGTTCAACGCGGACGACGGCTGGCATCTGCGCGATGCGCGGCTGTATCGCGGCGACGAATCGATCATGGACACGCAATGCATCCCGCTGCCGGGGCGGCACAATCTCTTGAACCTGTGTGCCGCGCTCGCTGCGATCGATGCGCTCGGCGTGGACGCGCGCAGGCTCGCCACGCATGCGATGGATTTCGTTCCGTTGCCGCACCGCCTGCAACTTCTCGGTGTGCGCGATGGTTGCGGTTATCGCTACATCAACGATTCGATC
>DATHOV010000260.1:0-6632 GCA_035484515.1 Lysobacteraceae bacterium | reverse complement strand
GACCCGGAAAATTCCAACGCGGGTCCGTTTCGCGCCGTTGCTGACCCGGGAAGTTCCGTCGCGGGTCCGTTTCGCACCGTTGCCAACACGGAAAATCCGGTTGCGGGACGTTTCCGTCATCCGAAAATTTCCCTGATCACGGAACCGGGATGACGGGCGTACGGCGCGTCCCCGGATCCACCGCGGCGCAGCTCGCACAAGAACCCAGGACGGGATTTCCGGTCGGCTTGTGGCGGCCCCACGCAACCGGCACACTCGACTTTTCGAGCTCGGCCAGCTTGCGCAACGCCGATCAGGGGAGTAAGCGTTGCAGTCTGCGCGGCGGCAGGCGCGCCGACCGGACAACCAGCGAATTCCACTCGGGTCCAGCCAGGGGAGATCCAGCATGCGCATTCTCGACCGCTCCATCTACCAGGGCCCGTCGCTGTACGCCCATTTTCCGGTGATCCGGCTCGAGCTGGACCTGGGCGAACTGGAGAACTGGCCGACCGGCAAGCTCGGTCCGGCTTTCGTCGACGGCCTGATGGCGGCGCTGCCCGGCCTGCACGAACACGGTTGCTCATACCGCGAACCGGGCGGCTTCGAGCGGCGCATGCGCGAGGGCGAAGGTACCTGGCTCGGACACGTGCTCGAACACTGCGCGATCGAACTGCAGAACGTCGCCGGCGAGAACGTTACCTTCGGCAAGACGCGCAGCATCAGCGACGACCGCCCGGGCGTGTACTCGGTCGTGTACGAATACGCGCAGCGCGAGGAAGGCGTCGCCGCCGGCGAGCTCGCCATCAAGTTGCTGTGTTCGCTGCTTCCAGTAGCTCTGCGACCGGCAGGGAGCGTTCCAGACGACTTCGTTTTCGGCGAAGCGCGCGATGCCTTCATCCGCTACGCGCAGCGCCGTGCGCTCGGTCCGTCCACGAGTTCGCTGGTGAAGGCCGCCGAGTACCGCGGCATCCCGTGGCTGCGCATGAACGACCAGTCGCTGGTGCAACTCGGCCACGGCAAGTACCAGCAGCGCATCCAGGCGACCGTCACCGGCAAGACCCCGCACATCGCCGTCGAGCTCGCGAGCGACAAGGAAGAGACCAACAAGATCCTCGGCGCGCTCGGCCTGCCCGTCCCGCGCCAGGATCTCGTGCAATCGGACGAAGGCGCGGTGCGTGCTGCGCGCCGGCTCGGCGGACTCGTGGTGACCAAGCCCTACAACGGCAACCATGGCCGCGGCATCACGATCGGCATCCAGGGCGACGAGGCGGTGCGCGAGGGTTTCAAGGCCGCCCACGAGCATTCGCGTTCGGTGATCGTCGAGACCTTCGTCGCCGGCGACGACCATCGCCTGCTGGTCGTCAACGGCGAGCTGATCGCCGCTACACGCCGCACGCCAGGTCACGTGGTCGGCGACGGAACGAAGACCATCGCGCAACTTGTCGACATCGTGAACCAGGATCCGCGCCGCGGCGTCGGCCACGAGAAGGTGCTCACGCGCCTCGTACTCGATGCACAGGCGAGCATGATGATGGAACGCGTCGGCTATACCGCCGACTCAGTGCCGAAACCCGACGAGATCGTCTACCTGCGTTCGACCGCGAACCTGTCCACCGGCGGCACCGCGACCGATGTCACCGACATCATCCATCCCGACAACCGCGACATGGCGGTGCGCGCGGTGCGCGCGATCGGCCTGGACGTGGGCGGCGTGGACTTCATCTCGCCGAACATCGCCGAAAGCTACAAGTCGATCGGCGGCGCGATCTGCGAGGTCAATGCGGCGCCCGGCTTCCGCATGCACGTCGCGCCGAGCGAAGGCACGCCGCGCGATGCGGCAGGTCCCGTCGTCGACATGCTGTTCCCGCCCGGCGCGCCGTTCCGCGTGCCGATCGCGGCGATCACCGGCACCAACGGCAAGACCACCACCGCGCGCATGCTCGCGCACATCACCAAGATGGCCGGTTACACGCCGGGCCTGACGACGACCGATGGCGTCTACATCGATGGGCAAAGGACGGTGGAAGGCGACATGACCGGCCCGGTATCGGCGCGCATGGTGCTCGCCGATCCGCAGATCGACATGGCGATCCTCGAGACTGCGCGCGGCGGTCTGCTGCGCGCGGGCATGGCGGTACGCCACGTCGATGTGGGCGCGGTGCTCAACGTGCAGTCCGACCACCTCGGCATGAAGGGCATCGATACGCTCGAGCAGCTCGCCGAGGTCAAGCGCATCGTGGTGGAGGTCGCGACCGAGTGCGCGGTGCTCAACGCCGACGACCCGAACGTGCTCAAGATGTCCGGCTACACCGACGCCAAGACGATCTGCTACGTGACGATGAACCCCGCGCATGCGCTGGTGCGCGAGCATATCCGCGCCGGCGGCCGCGCATGCGCGCTCGAAGCGGGCGTCAACGGCCAGATGATCACCCTGTACGACAAGGGCAGCCACATTCCGCTGCTGTGGACGCATCTGATCCCGGCAACGCTCGAAGGCCGCGCCCTGCACAACGTGCAGAACGCGATGGTCGCCGCCTCGGTCGCGTTCTCGCTCGGCATCAAGCTCGACGCGATCCGCCAGGGCCTGCGCACGTTCGACACCACGTTCTTCCAGGCACCGGGCCGGATGAACGTGTTCAACGAACATCCGTTCAAGGTGCTGTTCGACTACGGCCACAATGCGCACGCGGTCGGGGTGATGGCCGACCTCGCGCAACGGCTGGACGTGACCGGTCGGCGCATCGTCGTCGTCGCCGGACCGGGCGACCGCCGCGACGAGGACCTGCGCGACATCGCGCGTGCGGTGGCCGGCAGGTTCGACCACTACATCTTGCGCCGCGACGATGGCCTGCGCGGCCGCGGCGAAGGCGAGGTCGTGCAGATCATGTCGGAGGAACTGCTCAAGCACGGTGTGCGCGAGGATCAGATCAGCCGCATCCCCGACGAGCAGGAAGCGATCGATGCCGCGCTGAAGATGGGCCGCGCCGGCGACCTCGTGCTGGTCTTCGCAGACGCGCTGGTGCGTTCGTGGAAGCAGATCATCAAGTTCCGCCCCGAGGGCGCGCCGGAAACGCCGCCGCGCGAAGCGATCGCGGCCGAAATACGCGTCATCGAACCGGCCGCCGAAGAGGCGATCCACGCCGCGATGGAGGGCATGGTGCGCGATGAACGCGGCATCAGCATCGCGCGCGAGGGCGACGATTGAGCATCGCGTTGGAGGTCGAGCCGAGCCCGACGCTGTTCACCGACTCGCGCCGCCTGCTTGGCGCGAATCCGTATTTCGGCGTTGCTGGCGCTGCGCTCGAAACGGTTGCCGGCATCGTCGTGGATGCAGTGTTGATCGAAGCCTGGCAAGAGCGCGTCGCGAAGGCCCGTCGCGGTCTTGGATGGCCCGAAGGCGAAACATTCGCGTTGCCGCATGCGAGCGGCGCGACGCTGGCTTTCGCAGCACCCTTCGACCAGTTGCTCTCCGCAACCGACGTCAACGAGTGGGCCTGGCTCGCGAGCGCCGCCGAAGCCGGTGTGGACGGCGGTTACGAACGCTTCCACGCACCCGGTTACGCCGCCGTCTGGGACGAGGCGCAGGCGATGGCGACGCTTCGCGCGCTCGCCGCGAGCGAGTCGAACCCTGACCTGCTCGCGCTCGAGGTGGCTGCGCGCGAGCACCGCGTTGCGCTGCTGATCGACGACGACGATCTGACGCTGGGCGAAGGCAATGGCTCGCGGGCGTTTCCGCTCGACCCGCTGCCCGATCCCGGACGCATCCGCTGGTCCTCGCTGCACGACGTACCGGTCGCGCTGGTGACCGGCACCAACGGCAAGACCACGACCGTGCGCCTGCTCGCCGCTATGGCGCGTGCGCACGGCTGGAGCACTGGCCACAGTTGCACCGACGGGTTGTTCGTCGATGGCCGGCAGATCGCTTCGGGAGACTATTCGGGACCGGCCGGCGCACGCGAAGTGCTGCGCCAGCCCGACGTACAGGCGGCGATCCTCGAGACCGCACGCGGCGGCATCCTGCGGCGTGGGCTCGCCGTGCAGCGTGCGCAGGCCGCGGTGATCACCAACATCAGCGCAGACCACTTCGGCGCATACGGCGTGCACGGCCTGGACGATCTCGCACGGGTGAAGCTGACCGTGGCGCGCGTGCTCGACCGCAGCGGACTGCTCGTGCTCAATGCGGAGGATCCGACCCTGCGCGCGCATGGCGAAGCTTGCGAGTGCCCGATCGGCTGGTTCGCACTCGACGACGACAATGCATTGCTGGCCGAACATCGGTCCGGCGGTGGCGCGACCTGCGGAGTGCGCGATGGACGCGTCGTGCTTAGCATCGGCCGCGACACGCAGGATCTCGGCGAAGTGGCTGCGATGCCGCTGAGCGTGAACGGCGCTGCGCGCTACAACATCGCGAACATCCTCGCGGCATCGCTGGCCGCAACCGCGCTCGGTGTCGCGGCCACGACGATCGCCGACGTCCTCACGCGTTTCGGCTCGACGCATGCGGACAATCCCGGACGGTTGCAGCACTGGTCGCTGTCCGGCATCGACGTCTGGCTCGACTATGCGCATAACCCGGACGGCCTGAGCGGGCTGCTCGACGTCACTGGCGTCGCACACCGGAAGGGCCGGTTTGGGTTGCTGCTCGGCCAGGCAGGCGATCGCAGCGACGACGACATCGGCCTGCTGGCGAAAAGCGCCGCGCGATTCGCCCCGACCCGGATCGTGTTGAAGGACATCACGGGCATGCTGCGCGGTCGCATGCCGGGCGAAGTCGCTGCCGTGCTTCGCAGCGCGTTGCTGGAAGCCGGCATCGGCGCCGACGCGATGGAGTACGCCGACGACGAGGAACCCGGCGCGCGCGCCCTGCTCGCATGGGCGCAGCCGGGCGACACGCTGGTCCTGCCGGTGCACGGCAAGGCCGCCCGCGCGCAGGTCTCGAGCCTGCTCGACCGGATGTCGGCGATGCGTTGGCAGCCGCAACAGGAACTGCCCCTTCCCTGATGATGCTTGATGGGGACACGCTTGATGGGGACGAAGTAGCCAAGCATGCTTAACTGTCTCCGTCCCTTCGAACCCCGTCGAACCGAACCATGCACGACCATCAACGCGCCTTCCTCGAACTCGCCCTAGCGCGCGATGCGCTGCGTTTCGGCGAGTTCACCCTCAAGTCCGGGCGCATCAGTCCCTACTTCTTCAACGCCGGCCGTTTCGACAGCGGCACGGCACTGGCCACGCTCGGCGACGCCTACGCGCAGACCCTGCTCGCCGCACACCTCGATTTCGACGTGCTGTTCGGCCCGGCCTACAAGGGCATCCCGCTGGCGACCGCGGTCGCGGTCGCACTGGCGGCGCAAGGCCGCGACGTGCCGCTCGCGTTCAACCGGAAGGAAGCCAAGGACCATGGCGAAGGCGGACTGCTGATCGGCGCATCGATGAAGGGCAGGCGCGTGCTGATCGTCGATGACGTCATCACCGCCGGCACTGCGATCCGCGAGTCGATCGAGATCATCCGCCATGCTGGCGGTGTGCCTTGCGGCGTGCTGATCGCGCTGGACCGGGAGGAACGCAGCGGCGACGGTCCGCTGTCGGCAACCGAGGCCGTCCGTGCCGAATTCGGCCTGCCCGTGCTGGCGATCGCCGGGCTGGGCGAACTGCTGCAACTGGCCGATGGCCGCACCGACCTTGCCATCCACCACGAGGCGCTTTTGGCGTATCGTCGACGTTACGGAACCGGCGCCTGACCCGAGATCCAGGAGCTTGCCATGAACAAGTCGCGCAACGCGCTCTTCTTCGCCGTGCTGGCCTTGTCGGTTGCGGTGCCGGTCACGATGCTGGCCGCGCCCCCCCCCCTGTCCGGGGCAAAGCTTTACCGCTGGGTCAGTGCAGACGGGAAGGTCCACTACAGCGACGACCTGCCGCCCGAGGCGCTCACCCAGGCGCGCGAGGAACTGAGCAAGTCCAACGGGATGACCCTCAAGGAGGTCGATCGCGCGCTCACTCCGGAGGAACAAGCCGCCGCGCAGGCCAAGGCAGCAACCGACGCGAAGGTGGCCGCGGCGATGACCAAGGTCAAGCAGAGCGATCAGGTGCTGCTCAACTCGTATTCTTCCGAGGACGAGCTCAAGCGCGCCTACGAAGAGCGTATCTCCATGCAGATCGAAGGACTCAAGGCGACCCGCATGGGCCTGGAAGGCCAGCAGAGAAGCCTCTCGTCCTTCCTCTATTCCGCATCCAACTCGGAATTGTCCGGCAAGCCCATTGGCAAGTACCTCGCGTCATCGATCAGGAAACTGCACGCGCAGATCGTCTCGCAGCAGCAATCGGAAACACAGATCGAGGCTCAGCTGACGGGTCTGCGCCAGGAGAGCGTCACCACGATGGCCCACTATCGCGAGCTTCGCGCCGCCGCCACGGCAGCGCATACGGACGCCTCGCCGCCAGCGGCTCCGACCGCACCGCCCAAAGGCTGAACCACGCAGGCAACGAACGCAGCGGGCCGCCCTATGGGACACGAGCTGGGCTAGAACGGCAACGCCAGGTCGGGCTTCACTGCGAGCAGCTGTTCGCGGAACGCGTTCTGGATCCGCGTCAGCGCCTCGGGCGTGTCGGCATCGAAACGCATCACCAGCACCGGCGTGGTGTTGGACGCGCGG
>DATHOV010000259.1:0-4740 GCA_035484515.1 Lysobacteraceae bacterium | reverse complement strand
CTGGATGCTCGACATCACGCCCTACCAGACGCCTGCCGCGACGCCGGTACCCGGCATGCAGCCCGCGCTTGCGCAGGCGCAGGGCGGACTCTCGGAGAACGTGCTGTTGCACGTGATCCTGCAGATGCAATGGAACGGCGGCGGATCCGGCAACACCCTGCGCGTGGATACGTTGCGCGCGTACACGGCGCCGGATGCGCAGCAATGAAGGCGTGGTTGAGCCAGGGCACTGAGGGGATGGGTCGCGAAGCGGAGGTTGCCCTTCGTGCGACGCCGCGATCAAGGTCAGGGCTGCGCCACCGCTTGGATCGTGGCGCTACCGGAATACGTGGCTTCACCTTGATCGAGATCATCCTCGCGACCTTGCTGCTGTCGCTCGGGCTGACGATCGCCTTCGCGAGCCTGCATTCGACCAACGCCTCGGTGCAGCGCTCCGAGGCTGCCGCGGCGCGCAACGAACACCTGCGGGCAGTGCAGAGCCTGCTGTACCGCGTCCTGCAATCCGCGCAGCCGGTGGTGCTGGCGCGCGACGACACCACCCAGCAGGTCACCTGGCTGGAAGGCAAGAAGGACAGCGTCCGCTTCGTCGCGCCGATGCCCGGCTACATGTCGCGCGGCGGGCCGTATGTCATCACCCTGCAACTGGTGCCTTCGGGTACCGGCAGCGGCACTCGCCTGCAATTCGCCTTCGCGATGCTGGTCGATGAAAAGCCGCTCGAGAACGACGGCAAGCTGCCGCCGGAAGACCTGCTGGATGGCATCGCCGACGCGCATTTCGAATACCGCGGGCTCGGCCAGGACGGGAAGATCGGCGAATGGCAGACAGAGTGGAGCCGTCCGTCGCAACTGCCGCTGCAGATCCGCGTGGCCCTGCGTTTTTCCGATCCGACGCGACCCTGGCCGCCGTTCGCGACCGCACTGCCGCTGGGCTTTGCGCAGGCGCGCGCGGACGATGCGGCGGGCCCGGTGCAGCCGGTGCACGTGCAGCCCGTGCAGGCAGGCAATCCGTGAACGGATCCCGCGGCCAGCGCGGCGTCGCCCTGATCCTCGTGCTCTGGATCCTGGTGCTGCTGACTGCGCTGATCGGCGCCTTCGCGCAGACCGCGCGCATCGAGGCGATGCAGGCGCATGCGTTGCGCTCTGCGGTGGCGGCCAGGCAAGCCGCGCGTGCCGGCATCGAATACGCGGTGCTGCGGATGAACTACGCGGATGTCGACCGGCGCTGGGTGCCCGACGGGCGCAAGTATCCGCTCGAGCTCGACGGGGCGACGTTGGAGATCCGCATCGTCGACGAGTCCGGCAAGGTGGATCTCAACGGCGCATCGCCGGACCTGCTGCACCGCCTGCTGCTCGCGCTGGGCGTCAAGGAACCGCAGGCGCAGTCGATCGCCGCGGCGATCGTGGACTACCGCGACCCCGACGACCTGCTCACGCCCGGCGGCGCCGAATCGAGCGAGTACAAGGATGCCGGGCTTCCCTACGGGCCGAAGAACAAGCCGTTCGAGGCGGTGTCCGAACTGCAGCGCGTCCTTGGCATGAATTTCGCGCTGTTCCAGAAACTCGAACCCTACGTGACGGTCTATACCAGTGGCGACCCGAGTCCGGCCTTCGCGCAGCCGCCCGTCCTTCAGGCCCTGGGAATGACTTCTGCGAATGCGGACGTGTTTCTGAACCAGCGCCAGACCTGGCAGCCGGGGGCGCCCGGAACCCCGCCGGTGATGCCGGACGGTCAGCCAATGGCATCGCAATCGGGGTCCGGCATCTATGACATTTCCAGCAAGGTCCATCTGCCCGACGGCACGAGCCTGACCGTGAATGCTATCGTGCGCGCTTCACAGCCCGGACCCTTCGGCCAGTTGTACGTGCCGATGCAATGGCGGGAGGGGGAATCGTACTGATGTCCGCACAACCGACCACCGCGACGCCATCTCTGGCCAGTCGCCTGAGCGCGCCCTTCGGGCAGGCGCGGATGCGCTACGTGGGCAGCGACCTCCAGCAATTCCTGCACTGGTGGGGCGGCGAGCTCGCGGGCCTTTTGCCGGCTTCGTGGCGGGCGTTGTTCACGCAGGGTCGCGCGCGCGTGCTTTACGTGCCTGAAGGCGACACCCTCGAATTGCGTGTCGAGGAAGATGGGCGCGATGTGCTGCTGACGGGCCTGCCACTGGACGCGGATGCCGACATGCAGGCACGGGTGGACTCCAGGCTCGGGCAGAGCCGGATCGAACGGCCGCGCTGGCTGCTGTTGCCTGCAGGCCAGGTGCTGCGCAGGCGTATTACGCTTCCCGCCGCAGCCACTGAACGCCTGCGCGAAGTCGTCGCGCACGAACTGGATCGGCAGACGCCGTTTCGCGCCGACCAGGTGGCCTACGACTGCCGTGTGCTCGCCATCGATGCCGCCACCAAGACCGCACAGGTGGAATTGCTCGTGTTGCCGAAGGACCGGCTCGATGCGGCGATTGCGCCGCTCGGCTCGCTCGCCACGCGTCTGAGCGGCGTGGATGCGCGCGATCAGGACGGTGCGCTGCTGCGCTGCAACCTGCTGCCGCCGGAACGCCGGCAGGCGAGCGACCATCGCCGGCTGTGGCTCAATCTCGGCGTTGCCGCGATCGCGCTGGTCGCTTTCGGCTTCGCGCTGGGCCAGGTATTGGACAACCGCAGCAATGCGGTGGCGCGACTGGAATCCGCAGTCGACCAGCGCCACGAGCAGGCCCGTCTGGTCGTCGCCCTGGGCAAGCAACTCGAAGACGCTTCGCTGGGCGCCGATTTCCTCGCCGGCAGGCGCGCGGCGCAGCCGCCAATGATCGCAGTGCTGGCCGACATCAGCAAACGCATTCCGGACAATACGTTCCTGGAACGCTTCAGCGAACAGGACGGCCAGATCTATCTGACCGGCTTGAGCACGGACGCGGCGGGTCTGGTCGCCAAGCTGCAGGGCTCGCCCCTGTTGCACGCGCCGGCACTCAGCGGCAGCGTGCAGCCCGATGCGGCGGCCAAACGCGACCGCTTCACGCTCACCGCAGAACTCAACGCACCGCCACAGGCGGGGGCATCGAAGCAGCAGGGAGGCGAGCATGCGTCTCCCCCGTGAACATGGACGTCCGATCGCCGTGGGCCTGCTCTTGCTGGCACTGGCGCTCGCATACGTAGTCGGGCTCCATTGGTGGTGGACGGCGCCGATGCTGACGATGGGCGACCACATCGAAGACCTGCGCCAGCAGGAATTGCAGTCGCGCATGACCATCGCGCAGAAGCCCGCGATCGAGAAGAAGCTGACCGAAGTGCGCAAGCTCGAGGCAGCCAATCCCGGGTTCCTGTCCGAGGCCAGCGTCGAGCTCGCCCAGGCCAGCCTGACCCAACGCATCGAATCGCAGATCGCCGCGGTCAGCCCCGATCACAGCGCCTGCACGATCGTCCAGCGCACGCCGACTCCCTGGGCGGGCAGCCCCGAGCGCTACCAGCGCGTGGTCGTGCAGGTGCGCCTGCTGTGCGGCATGAAGGAGTTCAGCGCCCTGCTGCACGCGTTTGAAAGCGGGCGTCCGGAGTTGTTCGTGGACAACCTCAACGTCATCAGCCAGCACACTTTCGTGGCCGACAACGACGCCACCGACAACAGCCAGCCGCTGAACATCTCGTTCGATCTCTACGGGTACCTGCGTTCGGGGAGCGGCCATGCTCCGTAGGCTCGAACCGCTGTCGTGGTTGCTGGTCGCCATCGCCGGCTGGGCGCTGGCCTGCGCCATCATCGCGTTGAGCGGTTTCGGCGGGCGCTATACCCTGCTGCCCGACAACCCCTCTCTCGTACCGGGCCTGCCGGCGACCCCCACGATGGGATCGCGGTCGACGATGGGTCCACTCGATGCCTATGCGGAAGCCTTCAACCACCCGCTGTTCTTCCCCGATCGCAAGCCGGCCGCCGCGCATGTGCCGGGCCAGAACAATGCCGCTGCGGCACAGCCGCTCGATGTCGTCCTCACCAGCGTGATCATGACGCCGACCCTGCAGATGGCGATCGTGCAGGATCCCAAATCGAAGGCGAGCCTGCGCGTCCGCGAAGGCCAGCCGATCGGCGGCGCCTATGCGGGCTGGAAACTGACCGGACTTTCGCCGCGCTCGGCCACGTTCGACAGCGATTCGCAGGGCCAGACCACCCTCGACCTGCGGGTCTACGACGGACATGGCGGTGAGGAGCCCACGCGCATGGGGCTGACGCCGCAGGTGGTGGCCAGCGGCGCACTCAACGTTGCCCGCCAGCCGGCCGATGCGGATGCCAGTCCGGATCAGAAGGGCGATGCACAGCCCGAGGCAGACAATGCCGATGCCGCCAGCCAGGCCGGCAATGTCGCTGCCCAGGCCGCGCAGCAGGCCGAAGAAATACGCCGCCGCATCGAATTGCGCCGCCAGCAGGCGCAGTCGCAGCGCGCCGCCAACAACAAGGACCGATGAATCGCATGATTTTCCCAGGCACACCCCCCCTTCGCGCGCAGGCATCGCATATGCGTCACTTCCACCATGCGCTCTCGACGGCGCTGTTGTTCGTCGCCCTGACCTTGCTCGCGGGATGCGTCACTGCGCCGACTCCGCGCATGTCTCACGCCGCCAGGCTGCCACCGCCGGCGCAGAGCATCAGCGACGACGACAGCAAGTCGATCGAGTCCTCGCCGCCGCCGAAGATTCCGCCGACCATCCATAACGGCAATGGCCAGTTGATCGACACGTCCGCAGCCTCCGTGCCGCTGCCGG
>DATHOV010000258.1:0-5492 GCA_035484515.1 Lysobacteraceae bacterium | reverse complement strand
ACGACGTTGAGACCGGTCTTCGCGCTGATCGCGATCGCATCGGTCGCGTCGATGCCGATCACGGCCTCGATCTCCTCTTTCACCTTGTCGATGTCGGCGGTCGGCAGGTCGATCTTGTTGATGACCGGCACGACTTCCAGGCCCATCTCGACCGCGGTGTAGCAGTTCGCCACCGATTGCGCCTCGACACCCTGCGCCGCGTCGACCACCAGCAGCGCGCCCTCGCAGGCCGCGAGCGAGCGCGAGACCTCGTAGCTGAAGTCCACGTGGCCCGGGGTGTCGATGAAATTGAGCTGGTAGGTGTTGCCGTCGCGCGCGGTGTACGGCAGCGACACCGACTGCGCCTTGATGGTGATCCCGCGCTCGCGCTCGATCGGATTCGAATCGAGCACCTGCGCCTCCATCTCGCGCGCTTCCAGCCCGCCGCAGAGCTGGATGATGCGATCGGCCAGGGTGGATTTCCCGTGGTCGATATGGGCGATGATCGAGAAGTTGCGGATGAGTTGCATCGAGTCGGGCTGCGCGCAAGGGCGGGGGCTGGCCATACAAGGCCAGACCCGGCAAGGTCCACGGGAAAATCAGCCCTTAATTATCGCACACCGAAGCAACCGGTGCCCTGCAGTCCTTCTGCGTCAGCCTTTCTCGACCGGTCCGAGCGCGATGAACTGAGTCTGGTCGTCACGACGCACCAGCAGCATCACCGTATCGCCCGCCTTGACTTGCGCGGTCGCAGCGGCAAATGCCGATGCGCTGCCGATCTCGCGATTGCCCACGCGCAGGATCACGTCGCCCGGCTGCACGCCCGCACGCCTGGCCACATCGTCCACGACGCGGGTGACCAGCACGCCTTCGTCGGTGTCGAGCTTCATCGTCTTGCGTCGCGCCGGATCGATGTCCTGCACGGCAAGCCCGAGCTTCTCGGCGCCACCGACTGTGGCGCGCTCGCGATCCGCGGCCGGGAACAGCTTGGCCGCGGCAGGAGAATCGGCGAGGTTGTCGAGCACTATGGGGATTTCCAGGGCCTTGCCGTTGCGGCTCACACGCAGATTCGCGTGACTGCCGGGCGAGAGCGAACCCACCAGCGGCGGCAGATCGGCGGAACTGTCGATCTCGGTGCCGTTGAACGAGGTGATCAGGTCGCCGGTCCTCACGCCGGCCTTGGCGGCGGCGCTGCCCGGTTCGACCTCGGCGACCAGCGCGCCTCCACTGCGCGACAATCCCATTGCGCTGGCGATCTGGCTGGTGACTTCCTGGATGCGCACGCCGAGCACGCCGCGGCGCACCTTGCCGGTCGCTTCCAGTTGCTGGACGGCGTTCATCGCGGTCTCGATCGGGATCGCGAAACTCACCCCCATGTAGCCGCCGGAACTGCTGAATATCTGCGAGTTGATGCCGACCACTTCGCCTCTCGTGTTCAGCAGCGGGCCGCCGGAATTTCCCTTGTTGATCGGGACGTCGGTCTGGATGAAGGGTACGTATTGCTGGTCGCGGTCGAGCGAACTGCGGCCGATGCCGCTGACGATGCCAGCGGTCACCGAATGGTCGAGTCCGAAGGGAGAACCGATCGCGACCACCCACTGCCCGGGCTTGAGCGTCTTCGCCTCGGCCATTTTGAGATAGGGCAAGCCGGTCGCCTGCACTTTCAGCAGGGCGATGTCGGAGGTCGGATCGCTGCCGATCACCTTGGCGGTGAATTCGCGGCGGTCGGCCAGATGCACGATCACGCGATCGGCGCCGTCGACGACGTGGTGGTTGGTGAGGATCTTGCCGTCGGAGGAAATCAGGAACCCGCTGCCGATCGCAGTGCCTTCGTCCTCGTTCGGCATCGGCACGGGCATGCCCTGCTCGCCGAAGAAGTGCTTGAAGATGTCCGGAAGCTGGTCGTCGTCGGCAGTCTGCGGCTGCTTGTGCTTGTGGCCCTCGTGGATGGCCTCGATGTTGACGACGGCGGGGCCGTCCTGCTCGACGAGATTGCTGAAGTCCGGCAGCGCCACCAGTTCGCCACTTGCGTGGGCGAGCGGCATGGCGGCGGCAACGGCGAGTGCGATGGCTGCGGTGATTGGTGCGATACGTGCGGTCAGTCCATTCATGGCTATGGTATGTGGCGTGTTTGCGTTGGGACGAAGGGTTGCGTGGTGAAACGCTGGGTTCGGTTCAGGGCTGCTGATTCAGCGGGAAGGCCACGGTGCGCACGGCGCCATTGTTCGTCGCGTCCTCGGCGAAGACGTCGTGAGTCGTACCGGACTTCTGGCTATGCAGGTACGCCTCGAGTTCCGGGTCGATCGCATACGGCTGCGGGAACGGAGCAAAGTTCGGACGCTGCTGCGGCTCGCGCAGCAACACCGGATGCAGTCGCGAATGGAACGCCGTCACCACGCCCGACTGCACTGGGATCGGCAGCTTGATCGCAGGCTCTGGCAGCGGCAATACGGTGCGCTGGATCGGCAGGATCGGCGTCGCCGTCATGGCCACCTTGGGCGCGGCCACAGGTGGCGTATGGGTGGCGTCGAAGACGAAGGTCGAGGCGATCACTAGGGATGCCGCGAGCGCCGCCCCGCCGGCCCAGCGCAGCCCGCGGCTTCGTCGCGAGGCGATCGGCGCTACTGTTGCATCGATCGCGCGGGACACGCGATCGGCGAAACCTGCCGGCACCGGCTGCGCCTGGCGGCGTATCGTCGATGACTGCAACTGCCAGCGTTCCCAGCGCGTGCGCAGTTCGGCATCGTGGCTCAGCCGCTGCATCAGGAAACGCGCACGGTCGGCATCGAGTTCGCCGTCCATGAAGGCGGACAGTTCCTCGAGCAGGTCGTCGTCGTTCGAGGCCGTTTCGTTCGGGCGTGGTTCGCTCATGGACGCACTCGCTCGGAATCCAGCAGGGGTCGTAGTTTCTGGTCGATCGCTTCACGTGCGCGGAAGATGCGCGAACGCACGGTGCCGATCGGACAGCCCATGCGTACGGCGATTTCCTCGTAGCTCAATCCGTCGACCTCGCGCAGGGTCACCGCCATGCGCAGTTCCTCCGGCAGCGCGTCGACGGTCTGCGAAACCGTGCGCTCGATTTCCTCGCGCAGCAGTTCGTGTTCGGGCGTGTCGTCGTCGCGCAGGCGCGCTGCGCCGGCGAAGTTCACCGCATCCGCGACGTCGATGTCCTCGGCGGGCGGTCTGCGGTTGGCGGCGACGAGATGGTTTTTGGCAGTGTTCACGGCGATCCGGTAGAGCCAGGTGTAGAACTGGGCGTCCCCCCGGAAGTTCGCCAGCGCCTTCCACGCGCGGACGAAGGTGTCCTGGGCGACGTCCTGGCACTCGTTCCAGTCGTGTATGTAGCGTCCGATGAGCGCCACGATCCGGCTCTGGTACTTGCGTACCAGCAGATCGAACGCCCCCCGGTCGCCGGCTTGCACACGCCTGACCAGCGCCTGGTCCAGTTCGTTCTCGCCCATCCGCGCCCTGTCTCCTTGCGCACGGCCCTGGGCCGCTGGTAATGACCGTGGATCGTGGCGAAAGTTCCACCACCTCCACAATCCCTACCGACGACAGTGGCCGCGTGTCGATCCGAATGATACGGTCATTGTGTTTCCGCGACCTGGACTACCCGCATGCTCTTCGACGGACTCCGCTTCCGGCACTGGCAGACCGAACTGCGCCCGGACGGCATCGTGGTGCTGACTCTCGACCGCGCCGATGCGCCGGTCAACGCGATCGCCCAGGCAGTGCTCGACGAACTCGAGCAGATCGTCGAGCGCATCGCCATCGAAAAGCCCAAGGCCGTGGTGATCCGCTCTGCCAAGCCCGGCGGCTTCGCGCCCGGCGCAGACGTCAGGGAATTCCAGTCGTTCGACGCGAAGGGAACCGTCGAGGACGTGCTGCGCCGCGGCCAGAACATCTACCAGAAGCTCGCAAGCCTGCCGGTGCCGACGGTCGCGGCGATCCACGGCCACTGCATGGGCGGCGGCACCGAGCTCGCGCTGGCCTGCCGACATCGCGTGGCGAGCAATGCCGCGAACACCCGCATCGCCCTGCCCGAGATCAAGCTCGGCATCTATCCGGGCTGGGGCGGCAGCGTGCGCCTGCCGCGCCTGATCGGCGCGCCCGCGGCGATGGACCTGATGCTCAGCGGCCGCAGCGTATCGGCGAAAGCCGCGCTCGCGATGGGCATCGTCGACCGTCTCGCCGAACCGGCGCTGCTGCTGGATGTCGCCCTGGAAGTCGCCGGGCGACGGATGGCGCAGCCATTCAAGACGCGCATGCTCGCATGGGCGACGAACACCTGGGTCGCGCGCCAGGCGCTCGCGCCAATGCTGGTCAAGCAGGTCGCACGCAAGGCGTGCAAGGAACACTACCCGGCTCCGTACGCGCTGATCGCGACCTGGAAGCGTAGCGGGGGCGGCATGCAGTCGCTGCTGAAGGCCGAAGCTCGCACGGTCGCCAAGCTCGCGAAAACCGAAACGGCGCGCAACCTGATCCGCGTGTTCTTCCTCCAGGAACGGCTCAAGGGACTCGGCGGCAAGGACGGCGACGACAGGAACGGCGGCATCCGGCACGTGCACGTGATCGGCGCTGGCGTGATGGGCGGCGACATCGCCGCCTGGTGCGCCTACAAGGGTTTCGACGTCACCCTGCAGGATCGCGAGATGCGCTTCATCGAGCCCGCACTGCAACGTGCGGACGCGCTGTACGCGAAAAAAGTGAAGGACGACACGAAACGCACCGAGACGCGCGCACGCCTGCAGGCCGACGTCGGTGGCGCCGGCGTCGCGAAGGCGCAACTGGTGATCGAGGCGATCTTCGAGAAACTCGAAGCCAAGCAGGAACTGCTCGACGGCATCGAGCCGCAATTGCTGCCCGATGCACTGATCACCTCGAACACTTCGTCGATTCCGCTGGCCGAACTCGGCGCGAAGCTGGTGCAGCCAGAGCGATTCGCCGGTCTGCACTACTTCAATCCCGTCGCACTGATGCCTCTGGTGGAAATCGTGCGTCATCCCGACCTTTCGCCTGCGACGGAGCAACGGCTTGCGTCGTTCTGCCGCGCGATCGACAAGCTTCCGGTGCCGGTCGCAGGCACGCCGGGCTTCCTGGTCAACCGCATCCTGATGCCGTACATGATGGAGGCGATGACCGCGTATGCCGAAGGCATCCCCGGCCCGGTCATCGACAAGGCCGCGCTGAAGTTCGGCATGCCGATGGGCCCGATCGAACTGGCCGACACCGTCGGTCTGGATGTCTGCGCCTCGGTCGGCAAGGAGCTCGCACCGTTCCTCGGACTGGAAGTGCCGCCAGGCCTGGACGACAAGATCGAAGCCGGCAAGCGCGGCAAGAAGGACGGCCAGGGTCTGTATGTCTGGCAGGACGGCAAGCCGCAGAAGCCCGAAGTCGACAAGGACTACATGCCGCCACCCGACCTGCAGGAGCGCATGATCCTGCCGATGGTCAACGAGGCGATCGCCTGCCTAGCCGATGGCGTGGTCGACGATGCCGACCTGCTCGATGCC
>DATHOV010000257.1:0-13048 GCA_035484515.1 Lysobacteraceae bacterium | reverse complement strand
CAATCTCGCCGCATGTCACGACGGCCGAGAAGCGTCCGCCATGTTCGCAGGAGGCGACTGTCGTCTCGCCCACCTCGACCGCGTAGCCGTGCACGAAATACGCTTGCGCGCCGTCGGCGATGCCGTCGAGCAGCGGCGATGCAGCCTGCCTGCGCAGGCGGTTCCAGCCCATGTGCGGGATCCGGATGCCCGGCGCCGCGATCATCCGGCGCACGCTTCCGGGCAGCAGGCCGAGGCATTCCACGTCGCCCTCCTCGGACGACGCGAACAGTAGTTGCATGCCGAGGCAGATGCCCAGCAGGGGCCGGTCCAGTGCGCGCAGCGTCGCCACCAGGTCGAGTTCGCGCAATCGCCGCATCGCTGCCGCCGCCGCGCCGACGCCGGGCAGGATCACCCGATCGGCACGACGGATCACATCGCCATCGCCGGTGAGCTGCGCGTCCACGCCAAGCCGCTGCAGCGCATAGCGCACAGAGCCGATGTTCGCCCCCCCCGAATCGACCAGCACGACGCGCATCACGGGGCATCCTCTGTTCGCGTGTTCCCCGGCGTAAGGAGGTCTTTCACAGGGTTCCCTTGGTACTGGCCAGCGCGCAGCCGTCGCGGCGGGTGGCGACGCGCAGCGCGCGCGCGACCGCCTTGAAACAGGCCTCGACCATGTGGTGCGTGTTCTCTCCGCGCACGCGCAGGTGCAGGTTGATGCCGCCGGCATCGCACAGCGAACGGAAGAAATGCGGGACCAGTTCCGTCGCAAGACCGCCGACCTCGGTGCGCGGAAAACTTCCGTCGAACACGAAGTACGCGCGCCCCGAAAGGTCGAGCGCGGCCTCGGCGAGCGATTCGTCCATCGGCAGCACGACGGCCGCGCACGGGCCCTGGTCACCGGTCTCGACGACACGCGGCGGCGACGATCCGTAGCGCGCGATGCCGCGCTTGTCGCCGAGCGCCTCGCGCAACGCCTGGCCGATCGCCAGCGCGCAATCCTCGACGGTGTGGTGCTCGTCGATGTGCAGGTCGCCGGCGCAGGTCACCGACAAGGCGAAGCCGCCGTGCTTGCCGAGTTGTTCGAGCATGTGGTCGAAGAAGCCGTGTCCCGTGGCGACGACCGGATCGGCCTCGCGATCGAGGTCGATCGCCACGCGTACGCGCGTCTCGCGGGTGACGCGCTCGACCTGCGCGCTGCGCTCGCCAGCGCAGAGCGCATCGGCGATCGCCTTCCAGTCCTCGCCGTCCGGCGCCAGCAGGAAGCCGCGCACGCCGAGATTGCGCGCGAACTCGAGGTCGCTTTGCCGGTCTCCGACCATCGCGCTGCGCGTGAGATCGACGCCGCGGTCCCGCAGGTAGTGCATGGCCAGGCCGATCCCGGGCTTGCGTGTCGGCACGCCGCCCTGCATCCGGTTCTCGTGCGCGAAGCTCGAATCGATCAGTTCCTCGCGAAAGACGATGCCGACCGAAGCGAGTATTTGCAGCAACAACCGGTGCGGTCCGTCGAAGGACTCCTGCGGGAAGCTCGCCGTGCCGAGTCCATCCTGGTTGCTCACCAGCACGAAATCGAATCCGGCCTCGCGCAGGCGCAGCAGCGCCGGGATCGCGCCGTCGATCAGGCGCAGCTTCTCGCAGGCATCGATCTGCTCGTCCGGCGGCTCGGTGATCAGGGTGCCGTCGCGATCGACGAACAGGATCCTGCGCGCGCTCATGCGGCGACCTCCGCCGGCTGCGCCAGCGCTTCCAGCAGGGCCGCGTTCTCGTCAGGGCTGCCGATCGTGATCCGCAGCGCATCGTCGAGCCCCGGATATTTCCGCACGTCGCGCACCACGATGTCGCGCGCCAACAGTTGCCGGTAGCGCGCGCCCGCGTCGTCGAAGCGCACGGCAAGGAAGTTCGCCTGCGATGGCAATACCTCGCGCACGCCGGCGATACCGACGAACAGCTCGCGCAACCACTCGCGCTCGGCGCGCACCACGGCGATGCGCTCGCGCGTGCGCTCCAGCGCGTCCGGCGAGAGCGCGGCTTCCGCCGCCTGCACGCACGGCGTCGGCAGCGGATACGGCGGCATGATCCGCCGCAGGAGGCCGACGATCTCCGGTGCAGCGATCATGCAGCCGATCCGCGCCGCCGCGAGCGCATGCGCCTTCGACAGCGTGCGCAGCACGACGAGGTTCTCGTGGGCGGCCACCTCGCCGGCGAGGCTTTCGGCATCGGCGAACTCGATGTAGGCCTCGTCCGCCACCACCAGCGCGCGACCGCGCAGTGCCTGCGCCAGTGCGAGCACGGACGCGCGCGCCGGCAGGTGTCCGGTCGGATTGTTCGGAGTACAGACGAAGACGAGCTTGACCGATGCATCCATCGCCGCCAGCACCGCGCCGAAATCCGGCACGAAGCCGTTGTCGCGCGACAGCGGCACGCTGCGCACGGCAGCGCCCTGTACCGCGGCGCAGACCGCGTACATGCCGAAGGTCGGCGGCTGCACCAGGATTGCGTCGCGACCCGCACGGCAGAACGCGCGCACCAGCAGGTCGATCATCTCATCGCTGCCGCGACCGACCAGCAGTTGCCGCTCGTCGACGCCGTACACCGCGGCCAGCGATGCGCGCAGGCGTGGCGGCTGCGGATCGGGATAGCGGTTCAGCGACGCATCGTCGTCCTGCGGCCACGGCGATTCGTTGGCATTGAGCAGGATGCGGCCGCCGCTCGCCTCCATGCGTGCGGAGGAATAGCCGGCCAGTTCCAGCAACTCCGGACGCGCGAGATCGAGCACGCTCATGGCGCACCCACGCGCGGGTCGAGCCGCACGCGTACGGCCTGCGCATGCGCGCGCAAGCCCTCGGCTTCGGCCATCGCGATCGCATCGCGGCCGATGTTCGCGAGCCCTTCGCGGCTGAGTTCCTGTACGGTGATGGCGCGCTGGAAGCTCGCGACCGACACGCCGCTGCATGCACGCGCCCAGCCGTCGGTCGGCAGTACGTGGTTGGTGCCGCTGCAGTAGTCGCCCACAGATTCGGGCGACCACGCCCCGAGGAAGACCGAGCCGGCCGCACGCACTTGCGCGAGCAGCGCGCGTGGCACGGCGACCTGCAGGATCAGGTGCTCGGGTGCGTAGCGGTTCGACAGCTCGACCGCTTCGCTGAGTTGCTCCACGACGATGATGCGGCTGCCGCTCAATGCCTGCTCGGCGATCGCGCGTCTCGGCAACAGCAGGAGCTGGCGCTCCGCTGCCGTACGCGTCGCTTCGGCGAGCGCCACGCTGTCGGTCACCAGCAGCACCTGCGAATCGGCGCCATGCTCGGCCTGCGCGAGCAGGTCGGCGGCGACGAATTCGGGATTCGCCCCGGCGTCGGCGATCACCAGCACTTCCGAAGGGCCGGCCGGCATGTCGATCGCGACGCCATCGGACATGGCGGAGACCTGGCGCTTGGCCTCGGTCACCCACGCGCTTCCGGGGCCGAACAGCTTGTCGCAACGCGGGATGCTTTCGGTCCCGAAGGCCATCGCCGCGATCGCCTGCGCGCCGCCTGCGGCGAACACGCGCGCGATGCCGCACATCTTCGCGGCAGCGAGCACGGTCGGATCGACGCTGCCGTCCGCGCGCGGTGGCGTACACAGGATCGCCTCGCGGCATCCGGCGATCCGCGCCGGCGCACCCAGCATCAGCACGGTCGAAGGCAGCGGTGCGGTGCCTGCGGGCACATACAGCCCGACACGATCCAGCGGCCGCAGGATGCGCTCGCAGCGCACACCCGGCGCGGTGTCGATCGCGTAGGCCGACGGCGCGCCCATCGCGTGGAAGGCCTCGATCCGCGCGAGCGCGTTGCGCATCGCGCCGCGCAATGCGGAATCGAGCGCGCGTTCGGCCGCATCGATGGCCGCTGCATCCACGGCCAACGACGACAATTCGACGCCATCGAAGCGGCGCGTCATCGCGAGCAGGGCGGCATCGCCCTGTGCACGCACCTGTTCGATGATGCGCGTCACCGCGACGGCGATGTCGTTTCCGCGCGAGCGCGCCGGTCGCGCGAGCAGTCGGGCCTGCGTCGCCGCATCCAGCGTCGACCATGCATGGATGGCCAGTCGCGACGTTGCCGACATCCGGATCGAGGCGTTCATGCGAGCATCTGCTCCACCGGCAGCACGAGCAGTCCGCGCGCGCCGGCCTTCTTCATGTCCTCCAGCCGCTGCCAGGTGACTGCGCCGCGGCAGACGGTCTGCAGCGACACGTCGTCGGCGCGACCCTCGATCGTGGTCAGCGTCGGCGCATCCGCGTCGCCGAGCAGGCGCAGCAGTTCGGGCAATGCGCCACGCGGCGCCTGCATCATCACCAGCTTGCTGTTGCGCACCGACAGCACGCCGTCGAGCCGGCGCATCAGCAGCGCTGCGAGTTCGGCGCGCTCGTCTTCGAACGGCTGCGCGGGGCCGGCGAGCACGGCCTGCGTCTCCAGCACCGTATCCAGCTCGCGCAGGTGATTGGCCGCCAGCGTCGCGCCGCTGGACACGAGGTCGCAGATCGCATCGGCCTGGCCAAGGCGGGGCGCGATCTCGACGGAGCCCGACAGCACCACGATGCTCGCCTCGATCGTCTTCTCGTCGAGCCACTCCTGCAGCAGTCGCGGATAGCTCGTCGCGATACGCTTTCCGCGCAGGTCCGCGAGGGTATCGATGCCGACGGCCTGCGGCGCGGCGATCGCCAGCCGGCATCCGCCGAAACCGAGCGTTCGCAGTTCGCGGAAGGCTTCGGGACTGCCCTGTTTCACGCGTTCGAGCGCCTGCTCGCGCAGCACGTTGCGGCCGACCACGCCGAGATCGCACACACCGTCGGCGATCAGGCCTGGGATGTCGTCGTCGCGCACCAGCAGCAGGTCGATCGGCAGCGACTCGCCGTAGCAGAACAGGCGGTCGCGGCTCTCGCGGAAGCTCAGTCCGGCGCGCGCGAGCAGGTCGCGCGCGGGTTCGGACAGGCGTCCGGATTTCTGGATGGCGATGCGAAGTCGGTCACGCGGTTTCATGTTTGCTCCGGAACAGGGTGCGGCGTCGGCGCCGGCATGGCGCCCTTCTGCCCATGCGGCGAGGGTCAATGGATGGCGTCGTGATGGCCCAGCCGCGACGCGGCCAGGCGATAACCGCCGGCGCCGCGCTCGAGCGAGCGCGCAACGCGGCCGATGGTGGTGACGCTGACCGCCGTGCGGTCGTGGATCTCGCGATAGGGAACGCCCGCGAGCAGCAGCGGAACCACGCGCCAGCGGTCGACCAGCGCCTCGAGTTCGGCCGGCGTGCACAGGTCCTCCAGGAAGAGCCTCACCTCGCCCGCGTCGGAAAGGCAGCTCAGCGCCTCCCCGAGCTGGCGCAGGGCCGAGCTCTCTTTCTTGCGGGTGACCGGCTGGGAGCGGCGTTTCATGGAGACTTGTTCATATCCGTGTATTAGCGCGCTAATACATTGACATGTCATGATCGACGCGGTCAAGCGCGGGGATCGTCGCGCTGATCGATCGTTCAGATTCCGAGAGCCCGCTTGAGCCCTCCCCTTCAAGGGGTGAGAGCGGGCGTTTGCGAACCATTGGTTCGCGCCCGAATGAACGCCGGAGGGCTGCGCCCGACGGCCGGGCGGGTGATATCCGGGTGCCCGCTACACGGATTTCCATCGTCCGTCTTGCGGGAAGGTCTTCGCTTGAGAAGCCTGCCTCAGTTCAACCCAGCGCCGCGCGCGCCGCCTTGAGCAAGGTGTCGTCCTCGATCAGCCGCATCGCCATCGCCACATCGCCGTCCATCGCGCGATCGCGGGCCATGAACGGAATGTGCTCACGCAATGCCCGCCACGCGGCATCGACTGCCTTTCCCGGTACGAACGACGGCGCCGAAGCGAGCTCGGCGCGAAGACCTTCGACTTCCTCGATGAATGCCGTTCGCACAGCCGGATCGTCGGTCGTACCGCCGTGCATCTTGCGCGCGAACCCTGCGGCGTCGCTGCGCGCGGCCAGCGCCTGCACGGCGTGGATCATGTCGCAGCGGAAGTCCAGCGCCTGCGCGGCGGTGTACATCTCCAGCCCGATCACGCGCGCGAGGTCGTCGCACATGTCGAGCACGTGGCGTGCTTCGTTGGCACCCATCGAGACGTGGTCCTCGGCATTCGCGGAGGTCGGGATCGAATAGACCGAAGCCGGATGCGCGCGGCTTGCGAGGTCGTTGACGATCGCCGCAGCGGTGTACTGCACGATCATGAAGCCCGATTCGGTCGAGTCCTCGTTGCCGATCAGGAAGGCCGGCAGGCCGTCGTTCGTGGCTGGATCGACGAGCTTGTTCAAACGCCGCTCGGAGATCGACGCCAGTACCGGGATCGCGGCCTTCACGTAGCTCATCGCCAGCGCAAGCGGCATGCCGTGGAAGTGACCGGCCGAGATCACCTGCTCCTCGACGAACTGCGCGCCCTGCATGTCGGGGAATACCAGCGGGTTGTCGGTGACCGCATTGAGTTCCACTTCGAGCACGCGCGCCGCCTGCGCGACCGCATCGCGCACCGCGCCGTGCACTTGCGGCACGCAGCGCAGCGAGTAGCTGTCCTGCGGCTGGTGCTTCTTGCCGCCGCGGAATGGGCGGAAGCGCTGGTAGAACTTCTCGCGGCCGTGCCGCTGATCGAGCGGCACCCAGTCCCAGCGGACGTCGAAACGCAGCGCCTGCGATTCGGGCGTGTCCCAGCTCGATGGCTGCCACGACACGAAGCGCGGCACGAGGTGGTAGGGAATCTCGGCGAGCGTCGAGCCCGCGAGCAGCGCGCGCAGGTGCGCGGCGACCTGCACCTGGCCCGGATGCGGACGCAACGCGTGCACCGCTTCGTCGAAGGCGTGCACGCGTCCGGCGAAGGCATCGATCGTCATCGCGGTAGCGAGATCGGCGGTGTCGAGCAAGCGTTCCAGGCGATCGACCGCGAGCACGCCGCAGGCGAGCATCTGCGCGGTACCGTTGTTCAGCGCGAGGCCTTCCTTGTTCGACAGGCGCACGCGTTCGAGGCCCGCGCGCTGCAGCGCTTCCGCGCCCGGCATCCGCTGGCCCTCGTGGAAAGCCTCGCCGCCGCCGAGCAGCACCAGCGCCAGATGCGACAGCGGCGCGAGATCGCCGCTTGCGCCGACCGATCCGAGCTTCGGCACCACCGGCACGATGCCGGCATTGAGCATCGCCGCGAGCGCCTGCAGGGTCTGCACGCGGATGCCCGAATGCCCGCGCATCAGCGTGTTGATGCGGATCGCGAGCATCGCGCGCACCACGTCCTGCGGCAGTGGGTCGCCGACGCAGACCGCGTGGGTGATCACCAGGTTGCGCTGCAGTTCCTCGCGCAGCCCGAACTCGTCGTTCGTCTTCGCGCCGTCCAGCGCGTCGCGCGTGCGGTGTGCACCGAGCAGGCGGTCGGCGTTGCTGCCGAAGCCGGTGTTGACGCCGTAGATCGGCTCCTCGCGCCGCACCTGTTCGGCGAGGAAGTCCGCCGCCCGCTGCACGGCATGCAGCTGATGCCCATCGAGCTCGACTTGCGCGCCGCGCGCGACCGCGACCAGTTGCGCCCGCGTGAACGACTTGCCATCCAGATGCACCATGCCGCTCATGCGTCGCTCCCCAGCTTCATGACCCGCGATTGCTCGATCTCCACGCGCAGCGCGCCCACCAGTTCGGCGCGCGCGACCTCGAACTGCTCCCCACGCCGCATGTCCTTGACGGTGACCATGCCGCGCGCGGCCTCGTCCCCGCCGACCATCACCACGAAGCGGATGCCGGCACGATCGGCGTACTGCATCTGCCGCGCCAGCTTGCGCGACTCGAGCTGCACCTCGGTATTGATCCCGCCCGCGCGCAGCTCGCGCGCGATGCGCAGGTTCTCGTGCAACTGCGTCTCGTCGAGCAGGCCGACCAGCGCCTGCACCGAGCTGTCGGCCTTGTCGATCAGGCCGGCTTCCTGCAACTGCCAGAACAATCGCGTGACCCCGATCGAGATGCCGACACCGGGCAGCTTCGATTTCGTGTAGTTGCCGGCGAGGTCGTCGTAGCGTCCGCCGGAGCAGATCGAGCCGATCTGCGGGTGGTCGTTGAGCGTGGTCTCGAACACGGTGCCGGTGTAGTAATCCAGGCCGCGTGCGATCGAGAGGTTGATCGCGTAATTCGCTTCCGGCACGCCGAGCCCGCGCACCATTTCGAGCACCTCGCGCAGTTCGGCGATGCCGGTGTTGAAGGCGTCGCTGGTCGCTCCTGCGCATCCTGCGCCCGCGACATTCGCACTTCCATGTGCAGCACCACTGCCGAGAGCTGCGAGCTTGTCCAGCGCATCCTCGTGTCCCTGCGAACGGACGCGCACGAAGTCGAGCAGCCGGTCCGCCGTCCCGGCCGAAAGACCGAAGGCTTCGCCGGTCAGCGTCGCGCGTACCGCATCGACGCCGCGCTTGTCGAGCTTGTCCACTTCGCGCAGCACGAGCCCCTGCTGCTCGCCATCGGCAATGCCCAGCCCTTCGAGGAAACCGCGCATCAGCTTGCGGTTGTTGATCTGGATCGTGAACGGCCCGATCGCGAGTTCGGTGAACACCGCGAAGATCACCGCCGGCAATTCCGCGTCGAAGCGGATCGACAGGTTGTCCTTGCCGATCACGTCGATGTCGGCCTGGTAGAACTCGCGGAAGCGCCCACGCTGCGCGCGCTCGCCGCGGTACACGCGCTGGATCTGGTAGCGCCGGAACGGGAACGCCAGATCGTGTTCGTGCTCGGCGACGTAGCGCGCCAGCGGCACCGTCAGGTCGAAGCGCAACGCGAGCTCGGGCACGCCCTCGCCCGACCCGCCTTCACTGGACTTGTTCAGCGCGCCGGTGGACTGCACGAAATACACCTGCCGCTCGGTCTCGCCACCGCTCTTGGTCAGCAGCATCTCCGACAATTCGATCGCCGGCGTCTCGATCGGCAGGAATCCGAAGCGCTCGTAGTTGCGGCGGATGACGTCGAGCACGCGCTGGAACGCGATCTGCTCGCGCGGCAGCAGCTCCATGACGCCAGGCATGGTGCGGGGCTTGATCAAGCGGGTTGCTCCAGAAAGCGGGCCGATGATTCTAGCCCGTCCGGGCCTTTCCGGCCGGTACTTCCGAAAGCAATTCGTCAGTACCGTTCGTCATGTGTCCGCCAGCCATTCATGGCGAGACAGCCTGCCCCGGATCAAGCCCAGGGCAGGCCTTGGGCCTGTCGAAGGAAACCATGAACGGCCTGCCGGGATCCGATCCAGGGCCGATTTCCAGTTCCTGGCTTGCCCGCCCACGCCCCGATCCCTACAATACGCAGCTCAGTCGGGGTGTAGCTCAGTCTGGTAGAGCGCTACGTTCGGGACGTAGAGGTCGCAGGTTCAAGTCCTGTCTCCCCGACCAATGAAATCGGAAGTTGCATAAAGCCGGCCTAGTGCCGGTTTTTCTTTGTCGGCACCTCGTCAGCAAGACGTGGCCTATGTGCGGTACTTCGCTGCGCATTTCGGTCAAGCGCGAACTCTTGCCGTCTCGCCATCGGATCGTGACGCAAAGCGTATTCTCGCCATGAAGACTCGGGCAATGCCTGACTCGCCTGGGCGCGACTTAGCGAATTGTTCAGCTACCCGCCCTGACGCTGTGTCCATGCATGCCCCGGTGCCATACGCCAGACGCATGCGCGGCCAGCTGGGTGTCCTGGCGTCAGTTGTACACCACGAAATTTCAGTGAAGCTTCGGAGCCGGTCACGATGGAACGCACGAACCATTTCGTCACGGAAGAACTCCTCAGCGTCGGGGTTCCCGGCCTGGACGATGTCCTGGGCGGTGGCCTGACGCCGAACCGGCTGTACCTGCTGGAGGGGACACCCGGCGCGGGCAAGACCACGATCGCGCTGCAGTTCCTCATGGAGGGCGTGCGCAGGGGCGAATCGGTCCTCTACGTCACCCTGTCGGAGACCGAAGCGGAACTGCAGGGTGTCGCCCGCTCCCACGACTGGGACCTGGGCAGCATCCACATGCGCGAGATGCTGCCCACGCAGGAAGCCCTGCGTCCGGACGAGCAGTACACGATCTTCCACCCGTCGGAAGTGGAGCTGAGCGATACGACGCTGCGGATCCTCAAGGACGTCGAAGAACTCAAGCCGACCCGCATCGTTTTCGATTCGCTGTCGGAGCTGCGGCTGCTGTCGGGCAACTCGTTGCGCTACCGGCGCCAGATCCTCGCGCTCAAGCAGTTCTTCGCGGGTCGCCAGTGCACCGTCATGCTGCTCGACGACATGACCGCCACCGAGCACGACCTGCAGGTGCAGAGTATCGCGCACGCGGTCCTGAGGATGGAGCAACTGCATTCGGACTACGGCTCGGCGCGCCGGCGGCTGGTGGTCGTCAAGTACAGGGGCCAGTCTTTCCGCGGCGGCTATCACGACTACAAGATCGTGCGCGGCGGCCTGATCGTATTCCCGCGCCTGGTCGCCTCCGAACACGTCGCCGAAGTGCCACAGACCAAGCTCGCCAGCGGCATCGTGGCACTGGACAACCTCGTGGGCGGTGGCATCGAACGTGGCACCAGCACGCTGTTCGTCGGCGCCCCGGGCACCGGCAAGTCGACGGTCGCGGTCCAGTTCGCGCTGGCTGCGGCGCGACGCGGCGAATGCGCCGCGCTCTTCATCTTCGACGAGAGCATCAACACGCTCCGCACGCGCTGCGCAGGCATGGGCATGGACCTCCAGCCGTTCCTCGACTCGGGACACATCCGGATCAAGCAGGTCGACCCGGGCGAAATGACGCCCGGGGAACTCGTGCACGAAATCCGCATCGCAGTGAAGGAGCGCAACGCGACGGTCGTCGTGATCGACAGTCTCAACGGCTATCTGAACGCGATGCCCGACGAGCGCTTCCTGATCGTGCAACTGCACGAACTGCTGACGTTCCTCGGGCAGTCTGGTGTCGCGACCCTGCTCATCGGCGCGCAGCACGGCCTGATCGGCGCGCACATGCAGACGCCCGTCGATGCGAGCTACCTCGCCGATGCGGTCGTGCTGCTGCGCTATTTCGAATCGGAAGGCGAAGTGCGCCAGGCGATCTCCGTGATGAAGAAGCGCGGCGGCGCGCACGAACGTTCGATCCGCGCGTTTTCGATGGACGCAACCGGCCTGCACGTCGGCGACCCCCTGCGCCGGTTCCGGGGGATCCTGACCGGGGTTCCGGTGCCGATCGACGAAGGGCATCCGCCGCAGTCGACGACGCGATGAACGCGGCAGCCGAGGAAGTCCCGCGGCTGCGCGTCCTGGTGAGGGCCGCGACCTCGCGGGACGCGCTGATGACCGCGCAGGTGCTGGAACACGCGGATATCGCGTCGTACCGCTGCGCGGACAACCACGCAGTCGCACGCGAACTCGGGAAAGGAGCCGGCGCGTTGCTGATCGCGGAAGAGGCATTCTCCGAGCCGGACGCACAGGAACTGATCCGGTCGTTGACGATGCAACCGCCCTGGTCGGATCTGCCCGTACTCGTGCTCGCGCGGCAAGGGGCCAACTCGCGGGCCGTCGTCGATGCGATGAACCTGCAGGCCAACGTCACCGTGCTCGAACGTCCGATGCGCGTGGCCGCGCTGATCAGCGCACTGCGCAGCGCGCTGCGTGCGAGGGCACGACAGTACGAGCTGAGGACCGTGGTGGACGGACTGAGGGAATCGGACCAGCGCAAGACCGAGTTTCTTGCCACGCTCGCCCATGAGCTTCGCAATCCGATGGCGCCACTGACGACTTCGCTCGCGATCCTGCGTCGCATGCATCCCGAGGAGGAAGCGCAGCCCTACTACGACCTGATGGGGCGCCAGCTCGACCACATGGTCAGGCTCGTCAACGACCTGATGGAGGTCTCGCGGGTGACGCGCGCGAAAATCGAGCTGCGCCGCGAGACGCTTGCCATCGCGGACGTGATCGCCGGCGCGGTCGAATTGAGCAAGCCGCTCATCGACGCCGCGAAGCATCGGCTGGAGGTGGATATTCCGGAGCCGGCGTCGTTCGTCCACGGCGACAGGGTTCGCCTCACGCAGGTTTTTTCGAACCTGCTCAACAACGCGGCCAAGTACACGCCCGAAGGTGGACACATCCGGGTTGGCGTCGAACGTCTGGAAGACCGGGTCGTCGTGCGGGTGGAAGACGACGGAGTCGGCATACCGCCGCAGATGCTCCAATCGGTATTCGGCATGTTCGTCCAGGTCAGCGGAATGGCTCGCGCAGGACAAGGCGGCCTGGGCATCGGCCTGACCCTGGTCAAGAGCCTGGTCGAACTGCATGGCGGGACGGTCGACGCGCAGAGTGCGGGCGAGGACTGCGGTACCCGGTTGACGGTGACGCTGCCTCGTGTCACCGCGGACTTCGCCGCGGCAGCGCCCGCCGATGCCCCGAACGCCGACCCGCGTGTCCTGCAGGACATCCTGATCGTCGACGACAACCGCGACGCTGCCGATTCGATGGCGACCCTGCTGGAGCTCATGGGTTCGCGGACGACCGTCGCCTACGACGGCGAGAGCGCCCTGCTCAAGGCAGCCGAGGTACTGCCCTCGATCGCGATTCTGGACATCGGCATGCCGCACATGGATGGCTGCGAACTGGCCCGAAGGCTTCGCGAAGACCCGATCCACCGGCACATGGCGATCGTCGCCCTGACCGGCTGGGGCCAGCAGGCAGAACGGCAGCGCATAGCATCCTCCGGATTCGACCTTCACCTGCTCAAGCCGGTCGACATCGACCACCTCGCAGCGATGCTCGAGAAACTGTCCATGCGTGGTGCGTGATTCACGCTCTGCCCCAATAGCTTCGGGACATGGAGGTCGCAGGTTCAAGTCTTGTCTCCACGACCGGTTCCATTGCAGTACGCGCAACCGACCGCCAGGAAATCGCGCACAGGCAAAGTGTTTCTTGAGCCGACCGCGACCGCATGAAGTGCGCGGACCGACACGCTTGACCTCCGCAAACGAGGCGTAGGGATCGCTTTCCAGCAAGCTCGCGTGAACCGGACGGTTGCCCTTGGCGCGAAGAGGAACCGCAACGAGGTCCAGACGGTTCACTTTG
>DATHOV010000256.1:0-4118 GCA_035484515.1 Lysobacteraceae bacterium | reverse complement strand
CACATCGCCGCGCGACGCATTGCCGTGGGCATCGCGTTCGGAAATGTCGGTTAGCGCGGACCAGGAACCGACGTCACTCCAGCCCACATCGATCGGCAGCACGAAACCCCGATCCGTCTTTTCCATCACCGCATAGTCGATCGAATCCGACGGGCAGGCTTCGAACGCGGCTCGGTCCAGGCGCAGGAAGTCATTGTCGGCCTTCGCGGTCGCCAGCGCCTCGCGGCATTGCGCGAGGATGCCCGGCGTATGACGATCGAGTTCCTCGAGGTAGCGTGAGGCGCGGAACAGGAACATGCCGCTGTTCCAGAAATAATCGCCCGAGGCGAGGTATGCGGTCGCGGTCGCCAGATCGGGCTTTTCGACGAAACGCCCGATTGGTCGCGTGCCCTCGCCTGGCGAGGCATTGATGTATCCGTAGCCGGTTTCCGGCGCATTCGGCACGATGCCGAACGTGACCAGGCCACCGCCCTCGGCAACCGGCAGAGCCGCCAGCACGGCCGCGCGGAACGCCGCCTCGTCGGCGATCACGTGATCCGAAGGCAGTACCAGCAGGACCGAATCTTCCGCCTCTGCCGCACCTGTGCCCGCGGCATTGGAACTTCCATGTTCGGCCTCATCGGCCATCGCGCGCAGCGCGGCGACCGCGATCGCAGGCGCGGTGTTGCGCCCGACCGGCTCGAGGATCAGAGCCTCGGCTTTCGTTCCGAGCGCCTGCAATTGCTCGGCGACGATGAATCGATGCTCCTCGTTGGCGATCACCAACGGCGCAACGACGCCCGGCAGTTCGCGTACGCGAAGCCAAGTGGCCTGCAGCAAGGATTGTTGGCCCAGCAACGGCAGGAACTGCTTCGGATAGGCTTCGCGCGACAAAGGCCACAACCGCGTCCCTGAGCCGCCCGAAAGCAGCACGATTTTCAACTTCGACATAGGCGCCCGGGTCACAAGGGTCATTTATGATGCCAGACTGCGGCGCGCATCACGAATGGCCTCGCTTATCAGCAGATAACCGGGTAACGGCATCGGGCCGAAAGCCCGGCCAGTCCTGCGGCTGGGGGCTGCGCAGCAGGCGGAAAACGGAATCCATGGCAGGAGAATCGATGAACGACGACCTTCGCGGCCAGGCACGGCTGGAATGGGCGCGCACCGCCCTCGCCGACCCGCGGGCCGAACTCGCCCGCGCCTCGATGGATGCCGGCTTCCGCAGCTACTGGCGCAGCAGCGGGCGGCCCAGCCGGATCGTAATGGACTCGCCGCCCGACAAGGAGGACGTGCGTCCCTGGCTGCGCATGCGCGACCTGCTGGAACAAGGCGGCGTGCGCGTTCCGCGGGTGCTCGCGCGCGACGTCGAGGCCGGCTTCCTGCTGCTGGAGGACCTCGGCACCGAAACCTACCTGCACGTCATCGGTGCGGACAACGCCGACGCGCTGTTCGACGACGCGATCGCGCAGTTGCTGAAGCTGCAGGCGATCGCACCGCCCGCCGACCTGCCCGCCTACGACGAGGCCCTGCTCGCCCGCGAACTGCGCCTGTTCGATGAGTGGTTCCTCGGCCGCGAGCTCGGCCTGACGCTCGACCGCGGGACGATGGAGTCGCTGGATCGGGTGTATCGCCGCTTGATCGATGCCGCGCTCGCGCAGCCGCGCGTGCTGGTGCATCGCGACTTCATGCCGCGCAACCTGATGCCTGTGCCGGGCCAGTCAACCTCCGCCGGTCCGGCCGTGCTGGACTTCCAGGACGCCGTGGTCGGGCCGATCGCCTACGATGCGACGAGCCTGTTCAAGGATGCGTTCCTGAGCTGGCCGCAAGATCGCGTGGACGCATGGCTTGCCGACTATCACGCACGCGCGATGGCCGCAGGCCTTCCGGTACCCGACCTCGCGAGCTTCCGCCGCGATGCCGACTGGATCGGCATGCAGCGGCACCTGAAGGTGCTGGGTATCTTCGCCCGCCTCAAGCATCGCGACCACAAGCCCAAATACATCGCCGACGCGCCGCGCTTCCTGGCCTACCTCGCCGGCGTGCTGCCACGCTATCCGGAACTCGCGGCGCTGGCGGACCTCCTCGATCGTCGCGTGCGTCCGGCGCTGGAGGCCGCGGTCGGCACATGAAGGCCCTGATCTTCGCCGCCGGCAAGGGCGAACGCATGCGCCCGTTGACCGAACATGCGCCCAAGCCGCTGCTGCCCGCCGGCGGCAAGCCGCTGATCGTCTGGCACCTAGAAAAACTCGCTGCGATCGGCGTGCGCGACGTGGTCGTCAACACGTCATGGCTGGCCGGACAATTCTCAGCGACGCTCGGCGACGGTTCGCGCTGGGGCCTGCGGTTGCACTATTCGTACGAGGGCGTCGAGCCGCTGGAAACCGGCGGCGGCATGCTGCATGCGTTACCGCTGCTGCGCGACGCGAACGACGACGACGCATTCCTCGCGATCAATGCCGATATCTGGACCGACTTCGACCTTGCGCGCCTGCCGCGCGAACCGGCTGGCCTCGCGCATCTGGTGATGGTCGAGAACCCCGACCACAACATGCGCGGCGATTTCGCGCTGGATGAGGATGGCCGGATGCATTCCGACGGCACGAACCGCCTCACCTTCGCCGGCATCGGCGCGTATCGGCCCGCCCTGTTCGCGCACTGGCGTACGGTCATCGGCGATGCGTCTGGCGCGAACGAAACGCCACCGCGCTTCAAGCTGGCGCCACTGCTGCGCTCAGCGATGACCGGCGATCGGGTCACTGGCGAATGCTGGCGCGGCTCATGGACGGATGTCGGCACGCCGCAGCGGCTGGCCCAGCTCGATGCGGCACTATTGATTGGGCGCTTTGATGTTTGAAGTGCCCAATCAATAGTGCCGCATCGAGCTGGGCCGCTCGCGTGCGGCGCCACCGGCGCCGTGCAGCGGCGTCCGAGTCCGGCCCTGCGCCGGACTTGGACGCGCAAATGTTAGGACAGGAAGTGCAAACATTTGCGTACCGAATCAACAGGTGCGTGATAGCCTCGCCCGGCGCGGCTTGAGTCCTTGCCTGTCACGGATCCGTGTCAAGCGTCTGCCGCAGGAACGGCACCGTGATCCTCCGCTGCGCCGCGAGCGATTCGCGATCCAGTCGGTCCAGCAGGGCAGTCAATGTCGCGAGACTGCGATCGACGCGGCGGAACAGCCAGTCCATCACCGCGTCGTCGAGTTCCAGTCCGCGCGCCCGCGCGCGTTCGCGAAGAATGTCCCGGCGCATCGCTTCGTCGGGCAGTGGGAGCGCGAACTGGGTGCATTGCGCGAGCCGCGAGCGCAGGTCGGGCAATGAAAGTTCGAGTTGCAATGGCGTCGCATCGGCCGAGTACAGCAACGCGCCACCGGCGTCGCGCACGCGGTTGTGCAGGTCGAACAAGGCGACCTCGGCGTCGCGATCGCCAGCGATGGCCTGCACGTCGTCCACGCAAGCAAGTCGCACCATGCCCTGTTGCGCTAGCGCGTCGGCGGCGCGTGCGCCGAATCCGCGCAGCGGCAGATAGGCGACAGGGAGTCCGGCGGCGCTGGCTTGCGCGCAGGTCGCAAGCAGCAGGTGGCTGCGGCCCGATCCGTTCAGCCCGCACAAGAACACGCTGTCGCTGGCTTTCGAGGCAAGCGCCGACAACGTCGCAAGCAATCCCGGCGGCGCGTCGCGATAGCTGTCCAGCCGCTGGTCGCGCGGGAAGCGCAGGCCGAGCGGCAATTGCGGCGTGTTCACGAGACCACGCTCATGCGGCGCGGTTCACGAAGCGTCCGCTGGTGGTTCGTCGTCGCTGCGCTCGACGCGCACTCGCTGCTCCACCACGGCCAGCGCGACGGTTTCCTCGACCTGCGTCGGCGCGCGTCCCACATACAGCTTGCTTGAGGTGTAGCGCTCGTGGCCGTAACGCAGCAGCACCATCGCGATCGCCGACACCGGCAACGCCAGCAGCACGCCGAGGAAACCGAACAACTGGCCGCCGGCCATCAGCGCGAAGATCACCCCGACCGGATGCATGCCGATCTTGTCGCCGACCAGACGCGGCACCAGTACGAACGATTCCAGCGTCTGCCCGATCGCGAAGGCGACCGCCACCATCAGCACGTGCTGGAAATCTCCGAACTGCACCAG
>DATHOV010000255.1:0-2277 GCA_035484515.1 Lysobacteraceae bacterium | reverse complement strand
CCGCGACGCCAGCCAAAGCACGAGCGTGGACTGGATCAACACGCTCGACGCCATCGCCGGCGGCGTGTTCACCTTCGGCAGCAACTGGCAGCACGAGAGCGGCACCGCGTACAACATCTACAGTGTCAACGCCGACGGCATCGACTTCGCGCGCGCGACCACGAATGCCGCGGGTTTCGCCGGCTACGACGGCAAGTTCGGATCACAACAGGTCGAACTGGCAATCCGCCACGACCACAACAGCCAGTTCGGCGGCGCGACCACCGGCACCGCCGCCTGGGGCTGGCAGATCGACCCGATGTGGCGCGCGCGCGCCTCGTGGGGCCAGGGCTTCCGCGCGCCGAGCTTCGACGAGCTGTATTCGCCGAGTTCCTTCGGCGCGTTCGCCGGCAATCCCTTGCTGCAACCCGAGCATTCGCAGAGCATCGAAGCCGGACTCGAGTTCAAGCCATCGGCAGCCAGTGTATTCACGCTGTCGGCCTGGCGTACCCGCGTGCGCGACCTGATCGACTTCGTGGCACCGGACTACACCATGGAGGAGAACATCGCCCGCGCCGACCTCGACGGCGCGGAGCTTTCGTACCGCTACACGAACGGGCCATGGAACGCGGGCTCCTCGATCACCGTGCAGGATCCCCGCGACGCGCAGACCGGCGACCTGCTGCTGCGCCGACCGCGGCGCAAGATCGCCGCCGACGTGCATTACGACTTCGGCAACGGCTGGGACGTGTCGGTCGATGGCCTGGCCGCATCCGTGCGCCAGGACTTCGATACTGCACTGCACGGCTATGGGCTGCTGGACCTCGCCACTGGCTGGAACTTCCATCCGGGCTGGAGCGCGCAGTTGCGGCTGAACAACCTGTTCGACGAGCACTACGAGCTCGCCGACGGCTACAACACTCCTGGCCGCAATGCGCAGCTGACCCTGACCTGGCATCCCTTCAAGTAGCCCTCGGCGGGGCGCGCAGGGGCGGAATCCCGTATTCCGCCCCTGTCGCCTGCGCTCCGAACCTGCCCTGCGCGCCGATCTGCTAGGCGCGGCGCGCTTGCTGGCATATGATCGTTCGCATCCGTTTGGGGATAAAACGTGATGCCCGTCACAGGTTCGCCCCCTTCGAACACCGACCCCGGCCACGCGACGCTGTCCACGCGCGCGTTCCCGCGCCGTGTCCGCACCCTGCTGGAAGGCATCTTCGAGATCGTCACCGGCGAGCTGGACCGTGGCCTGATCGGGACGCTCGACGGACTCGAACAGCAGCTCTTCAAGCTGGCCGAACAGGCACGGAGCAACGAGATGCAGCTGCGCTGCCTCGAGGCGCTCGGCACGGTCAAGCGCGGCCGATTCGACCTGATGCCGCGCTACATCGCATCGCTCGAAACCAGCCTCGCGGTGGTGCGCGATGTGCACAAGTCCAGCGAGAAATCAGCGGACTCCATCAGCTTCAACGATATGGCACTCGTCGCCGAAACCGACATGGACGAGACCACCCTGCTACACGAGATTTCCTCCAAGGCAGAGATGAAGGCGAGCCTGCCGTTGTTCCTGCTGGCGCAGCGATTCGGAGTGATTGCCGGCAGGCCGGCTCTCGATTCGGAATCCCTGCCGGTCGGACCGGCGACCCTGTGCCGCCACCTCCGCCGGGCCAGCCATTGCTTCGAACTGCACCCCGAGCACCGGCAGTTGCTGTTCCGCCAATTCGATCGGCACGTGATGAACGAATACGTGCACCTGGTCGAGGCGGTGAATGCCTATCTGGTCAACCAGGGCGTGCTTCCGAACCTCGCCTACATACCAGCGCGGTTCAAACACGCGCCGCGAAGCGACGATGCCAGGCCGGAGACGCCGCAGGCCAGGCCGCAACCGTCACACGGCCCGAAGGCGAAGCCGTCGGTCAACCGGCTGACATCGCCCGCGCACGTCGCAGCCGAATCCGGGGCCACGCCGCGACTGATCGCCTTCACTGGCTGGCCCGGCGATTCCATCGGCGCCGCCGCCGCAGCGCCACAGCGCCGCGCCGACGACGAGATCTACACCAACCTGCGCGAACTGCTCCGGAGCGCTCGCCCCCCGGCACCTGTCGCAGCGCACGGACAGGCCCAGGCGTCACGCGCAACCGTCACCGCGACCGACGTGCAGTCGGTCCTCGGCCTGCTGCAGAGGCGTCCGCAAGTCACCGTGATGGTCAACGGCCAGTTGCGGCCGCCGTCGATCAACCACGTCAAGCAGGACCTGCTCGCGCAATTGCGCCAGATCACCGGCAACGACGTATCGCCGTC
>DATHOV010000254.1:0-5271 GCA_035484515.1 Lysobacteraceae bacterium | reverse complement strand
TCGGCATCGGTATGGAACACGAAGCCTTTGTAGCCCGGTGCGGTCTTGCGCTCGGTACGGGCCAACGCGTATTCCTCGTGCGTTTGCGGATGCAGGAATACGGGGAAGTCGCGGCCGACGGGTTTGTAGCCCTGCGCGAGCATCTGCTCCGGCGAGGCGCCGACCACGACGAAGTCGCGGTCGCCGGCCGCGCGACCGAGCAGCGAGTCGCGCACCGCGCCGCCGACGAGGTAGGTCTTCATGGATCGATCCGCATGCTTCTCATGCCGTCATCCTTGCGCAAGCCGAAAGGGCTTTTCAACGGCGTCAGCCGGTCATCCATTTTGGACTTGTTTCGAGTCTGCACTGAAATCTAAGGCAAAGCGTTTCACGCTGTCGCGCTTCTCCAGGCGAAGCCGGATCGAGATCAGATCAAGAGCATTCCGCGCTGACGCGCGGGTTACGTTCTCTTTCGGGAGAAAGTAACCAAAGACCACTGCGCCGGACACGAGCCGCCGCGGTGAAGCCGCGGCTCCTCGGAAAGAGGGGGCCGGCGCGAACTCGGGCCATCCATGGCCCTCAGACAGGCGCGCCTTGCTCCCCCTGTTTCCTGCGGTGCTCGGCTCGCTTTACGGCGCAAGAGCGGAAGATCAAGAGCGTGAAGCAAGAGCCCGAGAGCGAGCGCTGGTGCTCTTGCTTCGGCTCTTCAGCTTTTGACTTTATGCGCCGTAAAGCGAGCCGAGCACCGGAGCCGGAGAGGGGAGCAAGGCCCGCCTGTCTGAGTACATGGATGTGCGAGTTCGGGCCGGCCCCTCTCCGGCGAGGAGCGCAGGGTACCGATGCGGCTCTATCGCATCGGCTCGTGTCCGGCGCAACGGTCTTTGGTTACTTTCTGCCTTGGCGGAAAGTAACTCGCGCGTCAGCGCGAAACGCTCTTGATCCTGATCCTGCTCTTGATCCGGCTTAGATGGCCGCCACTTCAGCGTCGCGCCTGAATCATCTTCCACCCGTTCCCCGATGGATCACGAAAGCCGGCATCCACGCTGCCATAGCGGTCCACGGGTTCCTGAGTGAATTCCACTCCCTGAGAGCGCATGCGGTCGTGCGTGGCGCGGCAGTCGTCCACGGTCAGCACGAGCGGCGGCATCGCGCCCTTGGCGACGATCGCGCGCACCGTTTGCGCCGTCGCCTCGTCGAGCACGGGCGGCCCCGGCGTGAACAGGCCGAGCTGGAACGACGGCTGCTCCGGGTGCTGCACCGTGAGCCAGCGATAGTCGCCATTGCGCACGTCCGTGTGGACGCGGAATCCGAGTTTCTCGACGTAGAACGCGATCGCTTCGTCCTGGTCGCGTACGTACAGACCGACTACTTCGACACCCTGACTCATAAGACCTCCTCATTCCGGGAGGTCCTTTTTACCGCCTGCCACGCGGCGTCGCTTCTCCGAAACTGCGATCGTGAGATCGGGCCGGTGCGCGGCGCTGACCTGGCAGGCAGGCACGCGGCCGAGCGAGTGCACCGCGGACTTCGCGCGCGCCCGGATTGCGCTTGGGCTCTCGCCGGTAATGTCGCGAAAGGTGCGACCGAACGTGCCCAGGCTCTCCCAGCCCGTGCGGAAGGCGATGTCGGTAATGGACAGTTCGGTGTCGCGGAGCAGCGCCGTCGCCCGCTCGATGCGCCGCGTGAGCAGGTACCGATGCGGGGGAACGCCGAAGGCCTCCTTGAAGGAACGCGCGAAGTGGGCCTCGGAAACGCCACTCACGCCCGCGAGCCGCCGGACAGGCCAGTCCTCGTGCGAGGCGGCGTCCATCCGGTCCTTCGCTCGCAGCAGACGGCGCAACAGCTCGGGGTCCTGGCTTGTGTGATCACCACTCACGCCGCTTCCTGCTAGTACCGCGCGCGGTAGCTATCCAGTCGTGCCTGCCGGTCTTCGCCGTGGCCGAGGATGTCGGGGAGGATCGCGGCGATCCTCGTCGGTACGATGCCGAGGCGATGCAGGCCATCGATGCCGCCGACCGAGTCGGTGAGCAGGGAGCGGTAGTTGTCGCTGGAGAAGGGCTTGCCGGGTACGAAGTCCATCGCGAAGGCCTGCAGGCGACCGAGCACGTCGGGCAGGGGCACGACGAGGCGGTGCAGGCCAAGCTGGCGCGCGGTCGCGCGCACGATCTGCGCGAGCGTCAGCACGTCCGGTCCGTACAGTTCGTAGGTCTGGCGCAGCGTGGTTTCGTCGCGAAGCGCGCGCGCGAAGGCCTCGACGACGTCGCCCAGGTAGACCGGCGCGAACTTCGTGGACGCGCGCGCCAGCGGCAGCACCGGCGCGAGCTTCAGCAGCGCCGCGAAGCGGCCGAACAGGCCGTCGCCGGGACCGAAGATCACCGAAGGCTGCAAGATCGACCAGTCCAGGCCCGACGCCTTGACGAGTTCCTCGGCCGCGCCGCGCGTGCGCAGGTAGTGACTGCTGCCGCGGCCCGCGTTGAGCGCGCTCATCTGCAGCAGGCGCGAGATGCCAGCCGCCTTGCATGCGCCGATCAGGATGCGGGTGAGCTCGACGTGCGCGCGTTCGAAGCCGCGAGCCGAGTCGCCGATGCCAGGATCGTTGAGGATGCCGACGAGGTTGATCGCGACATCGTGGCCGTCCAGCGCGCGCTCGAGCGCGGCCGGGTCGTATTCGTCGCATTCGCGGATCGCCACCCCCGGCGCGAGCAGGCGCTCGGCGTGACGCGCGCGACCGCGGCTGACCACGGCGACCGCATGGCCGTCGGCGACGAGGCGTTCGATCAGCGCGCGGCCGACGAAGCCGGTGCCCCCGAGCACGGCGATCTTCAAGGCGACGTTCACCGCGCCGCTTCCGTCGCCGCCGGCTGCACGGCCGTCGCTGGAAGCGCGCAGGCGAAGCGCTGCTTCTTCGCATCGGGCACGATGCGGCCGAGCATGCGGTCCGACAGCGATGTGGCCTTGCCGTCGAAGCGCCAGTCGTAGATCACCGAGAACGCGAGCACACGCATGATGTAGTCGCGCGTCTCCTTGTAGTCCACGGTCTCGATCCAGAAGTCCGGATCGAGCTGGCCGCGCTCCGCGAGCCAGCGCGAGACCGGCGTGCCGCCTGCGTTGTAGGCGCCGATCGCGAGGTAGGTGCGGCCGTCGTAACGGTCGAGCATCTGCCGCAGGTAGGCGCTGCCGAGCACGATGCTGGTGCGCGGGTCGTACAGCGTGTCGCCACCGCTCCAGGCGATGCCCATCGTCCGCGCCAGGCGCGCGCCCGCCGAGGGCAGCAGCTGCATCAGCCCGCGTGCGTCCGCGCCCGAACGCGCGTAGGGCATCCACGCGCTCTCGGCGCGGATCTCGGCGGCGACCCAGGCCGGATCGATCGCATTCTCGCGCGCCTGCTGGCGCACGGTGTCGGCGTCGTCGAGCGGGAAGCGCAGGCTGTACAGGCGCAACTCGTCGGGTGCGGGCTTGCCCGAAGAGTCCACGCCGAGCGCGAAGGTCGCGCGGTCGTACCAGCCGATGTCCTTCGCCAGCGCCACCGCGATCTGGCGCTGGTGGTCGTCGAAGCCGGACAGCGCCTGCTTCCATTCCTTCTCGGCCCAGCCGATGCGGTCGATCTGGAACAGTTCGAACGCGCGCACGAGCGCGGGCGTGGCGGCGACCTTCGCGCGTTCCCCGTCGCTGGCGGACAGTTCGAGCGGGCAGATGTCGTAGGGCTGGTGGAGGCGGTCGGCGGCGAGGAAGCCGTGGTAGGTCGCGGTGCGTGCGGCCTGCGCATAGAGCGCGTTCGCGGCCCGGGTGTCGCCGGCGCGCTCGCGCAGGCGTGCCTCGAAATACTGCCAGCGCGGATCGCTGCGTTGCGCCGGGTCCATCGCGGCGATCGCCTTGAGCGCGGTCGTGTCGTCGCCGCGCGTCATCGCCTCGCGCACCTGCCATTCGTGCAGCTTGGCATCGTAGGCGGAGGCCGGTACGGCGGCGAGCCGCTTCGCGGAGCCCGGCGCGTACGAGGCCACCGTCCACAGCGCGATCGCGTATTGGACGCGGCCGCGGTCGGCTTCGCCCAGTTGCATCGCTGGCATCAGTCGCGCGAGCCGGGCTTCGGCGCCATCCGGATCGTGGTGCGCGGAACGCGCAAGGCCGATCGCGATGACGTGCCGGCTGCGTTCAGTCCTGGGCCAGCCCGCGGCCGACTCGTTCGGTGTGTCGATGAAGCTGGCATAGGCGAGCGCGAGCGCGGCCTGGTCGGCCGGCAGGCCGCGCGCAGCGCTGCGCATCACGCTGGTGTCGGAGTTCTCGGCGGCGGCATCGATCCGTTTCCAGCGCAGTTCCGGGGTGAGCTTGCCGCGTGCATCGAGCAGCGCGAACGCGGCATCGCAATCGGCAGGTTGCGCATCGCCGCCGCGCCACAACGCAAGCGCATCGTCGAACCATTGCGGGTCCGGTTCGCCCGCGTCCATCCGCGCGGCCAGGTCCGCGCAGCGCAGTTTCGGGCTGCTGTCGGCGGTGTGGAATTCGCGGAAGGTCTTCCAGTCGCTGCGTTGATCGAGCTCGGCGAGCCATTCGTCGCGCAGCATGGTCGCGGCCACCTGGCCCTGGTTGCGCTCGAGCCAGGCGCGCACCGTGGCGGCATCGACGCTGTCGAGTTCGCGATGCAGGGTCGCGTAGTCGATCCACGATACCAGCGGATCGTTCGCCAGCTGGCGTGCGGTGGCAGCATCGAGCTGGCCGGCTTCAGCCAGCGACAGCGCTTCGCGGGCCAGTGCGTGCGGGTCGTTGCCCTCCTCCGCCGGCCGCGCCGCGGCGGACCCGGCAAGGCCTGCATCGAGTAGCAGGCAGCAGGCCAGGAGAAGGATCGTGCGCATGGGGTCGCAGTGTAGCCGAAGCACATTGCGCGCCCACATCGCGGCCTGGGGTTCATGACCCGATCCTTCTGCAGGGGCCGCTGTCCGAACTGGAGAGGACCCGAACGGTTGCGTCTGCCGACCCATGCCATCGGTCATCCCGCTCAGCACTTGCAACGGATTCACACTTTGTTTACAACACGGGACGCGCCGGGGGATCGGCGCGCCACCGACTCTGGGGAGACATCGATGATCGCGATCCGTCGTAGCCGCCTGTGCGCGGCCGTTCTTGTTGCGTTGTTGCCTGCCGCGCTGCCTGCATTGGCGCAGGACGCCACCACCACGACCACCACCACAACCGACGACAGCAAGGCCAAGACGCTCGACCGCGTCACCGTAACCGGCTCGCGCATCAAGCAGACCAACAAGGTCACCGACGCGCCGGTCGCGATCATCACCCACG
>DATHOV010000253.1:0-5245 GCA_035484515.1 Lysobacteraceae bacterium | reverse complement strand
TGCGCGCGGATCGAATCGGCCAGTTCCTGCAGGCGCTCCGGATCCATGCCGGTACGTGGCTGGTAGCGCCCGGGACGCAGGGCGGCGACGGGCAGCGCGTGCAACTCTGCGTCGCCGGACTCGGCTTCCCGCTCGGGTGCTGGTTTGCCCGACTGCCCCAGCAGCGCATCCAGGCCGCGGCCGAGGCCACGTTTCTTCGCCGCCATCAGTTCTTCTCCGTCTTGCCGTCATCGGCACGGTGCCTCAGGGAGGCCGCTGGTGGCGACTTTCCGGAACGACCGGCTCCGTGCTTCTTCGCCACGACCATATTCAATTTTTCTCCGTCTTGCGTTCGCGCGCCTTGCGCAGTATCTCGCCGGCGAGCCCGAGGTAGGCGATCCCGCCGCGCGATCCGCGATCGTACGCGATGATGCTCTGGCCATGGCTGGGCGCTTCGGCCAGGCGCACGTTGCGCGGGATGATCGTGCGCAGCACGCGCTCGCCGAAATGCGACTGCAGGTCGGCCGAGACGCCGTTGTCGAGGTTGTTGCGCAGGTCGTACATGGTGCGAAGGATGCCTTCGACGACCAGCGAAGGGTTCAGCCGCCTCATCAGCGCATCGATGGTCTGAAGCATCGCGGTGAGGCCTTCGAGCGCGAGGAATTCGCACTGGGTCGGGACCAGCACGCTGTCGGCCGTCGCGAGCGCGTTGAGGGTCAGCAGGGACAGCGACGGCGGGCAGTCGATCACGATGAAGTCGTAGCGCTCGCGCACCGGCGTCAACGCTTCCTTCAGGCGCTGCTCGCGGCCGGTCTCGTCCATCAGCCGGATCTCGGCCGCGGTGAGGTCGCCATTGCCCGGCACGATATCGTAGTCCTCTGGGCTGCGCTGCACGATGTCGGCGAAATTTGCCTCGCGCAGCAGCAGTTCGCAGGTCGTGGCCTGCAGCTCGCGTTTGTCGATGCCGGCCCCGGTGGTCGCATTGCCCTGCGGATCGAGGTCCACCAGCAGCACTTTCGAAGACGTGCTCGCCAGCGCGGCGGACAGGTTCACCGCCGTGGTGGTCTTGCCGACGCCGCCTTTCTGGTTCGCGACCGCGATGATCCGCGCCTTGCTCATGCAGCTGTATCCCCGTCGAGTTCCTGTTGCATCAATCGTCGCGTTCGATCGCCAGCAGATGCCGGCGTGCGTCCAGCCCCGGCACATCCAGCACATGGGTGGCCGCGATCCGCCAGCCGGCGGGCAGCGCGGCGACTTCGTCGACGGGATCGGCCCCCTTCATCGCCAGCAACCGGCCGCCCGGCCGGAGCAGATGGCCACCGACCCGCGCGAATTCCGCAAGACTACCGAAGGCCCGCGATACAAGACAGTCGAATCGTTCCGGGGGGTCGAACGATTCGGCACGCGACTCGGCCACGCGCAGGTTCGCCAGCCCGAACAGGCGTTGCACCTCGCGCTGGAAGCGCACCTTCTTGCCATTGGATTCGACCGTAGTGACGGCCAATTCCGGCAGGGCCAGAGCCAAGGGTATGCCCGGCAGGCCCGCCCCCGAGCCGATGTCGGCCACGCTTCCCCGGACGAAGGGCACGATGCTCAGCGAATCGAGCAGGTGCTTGGAGACCATTTCTGCAGGATCGCGGATCGCGGTCAGGTTGTAGACCGCGTTCCAACGAACCAGCAGCACAAGGTAATCGACCAGTCGACTGCCCAGCGGCTCCGGCGCAAGGCCGAGTCCCGTCAGGCCGGAACTCAGTGCCGGCAGCAGATAGTCAAGCGAGGAGGAGTCGGACGCCATCGGCACGACCGCGGAGACAGGCCGGCGATTGTCCCGCAATTCACGGCGTCCGCGGGGAAAAGCCCACGCCCCGGCCGGAGAAGGTCCGGGGCGTGGGGGTCAGGAAGCGTGCAGCGCGCAACGGATCACGCGCAGGCCTTTGCTGCCCAGCCGCCGGTTGAGTTCGGCTTTCAGGGCATCGGCCAGGGTCGCGGATCCGTCGGGCCGTTGTGAAGGAAGCTCTGCGACGACACTGGACAAGGCATCGTCAGCCTGGCGCAGGACCATCTCGTCCACGGTCTCCAGGCCATCGCCGGTCGGCATCGGATCGAGGATCTGGTAGTACAGGTCGGCGCTGGCCCTGTCGGCACCGAATGCGCGCGTAGGCAACTCGATGTGGTGGCCGGTCAGCGGCACATGCTGGGCGATCCGGTCCACGACCGGCCAGACCGCATGCCGACCCGGTTCCAGGGTGCGCACATAGCGGCCGAAACGGTGCACCGTCCACGCCTGACCTTCCGGCACCCGGCGCATCACCAGCAGGAGCGCGGCGAGGGTGGTCAAAGCGACGAAGGCGAGGGAGACGTTCAAGGTCAATATATACAACAAGTTGGGATTTGTTCGTCAGAATCATCTTTAGCAAAATAACGAAAACTTTGCAAGTGCTTAACGAAAGCCGGCTCGGGGAGCGATTGTGATGCCCCGACAACGCGCGCTCAGGCCCAGCGACAAGTGTTCGGGCGAGCCCTCACGAGCATATCGGGCGCCTGTCCGGAATCCGGATTCCGCACGTAAGCATCGCGCACCCGAATGGGTGTTTCATGATCGGCCGTATGGTGTGCAGAAGCTGTGACGGATCGCAGGATTCCGCGCAGGTCTCGCAAAGCCCATGCGTTTCATTCAGGCGATAACGAAGGAACATCGCGCGCAGCGCATCAATACGATCATCCGCGTACCGACATGGCGACAGGCCGCGCGTCCAGCAGTTCGCGCGTGTAGTCGTGCTGCGGATGCGACATGACTTCACTGGCGATCCCGGCTTCCACGATCGTTCCATCGCGCATCACCGCGATGCGATCGGCGAGCGAGCGCGCGGCGTCGAGGTCGTGGGTGATGAACAACAGCGCGAGCCCGCGTTCGGCCTTCAGTCGCGCGAGCAGTTGCAGGATCGCAGCGCGGCTGCGCGCATCGAGCGCCGACACCGCTTCGTCGCAGACCAGCAGCTCGGGATCGGTCGCGAGCGCGCGCGCGAGCGCGATGCGCTGGCACTGGCCACCGGAGAATTCGTGCGGGTATCGGTCCATGAATGCCGGACCCGTCGTGCCCGCATCCAGACCGACCGACTGCAGCAGCGCGAGCGCACGTACACGTCGTTGCGCGGTGTCTCCGATGCCGTGGATGCGCATGGGTTCGGCGACGATCGCCGCGGCGGTCATGCGCGGATCGAGCGAGGCGAAAGGATCCTGGAACACCACGCCGATCCGTCGCCGCATCGGCCGCAGTGCGCGCGCGCCGAGCGCACCCACCTCCACGCCATCGAGCGTGATGCGGCCTCGGGCGGGCGGGCGCAGCAGGCGCAGCACAGCGCGCGCCAGGGTCGACTTTCCGGAACCCGATTCGCCGACGAGGGCCAGGCACTCGCCGCGATGCAGGGCGATCGTCGTCGGCGCCAGTGCATCGCGCTTCGCATGCGGATAACGCACTGAAAGGTCGTCGGCCGACAGCAGCAAAGCTCCGGCCTGTGCGTATGGCGCAGATGGCAGGTGTTCGGCGGCGAGCAACGCACGCGTGTACGCCGCGGAAGGTTCGCAGAACACGCGCGCGACCGCGCCGGTTTCCACGCAGCGGCCACGATGCAGCACGAGCACGCGCTGCGCGAGCATGGCGACCAGCGGCAGGTCGTGGCTGACCAGCAGCAGGGCAACGCCGAGGTCGCGACGCAATGCATCGAGCAGGTTCAGTATCCCGCGACCGACGCGCGGATCGAGCGCTGAGGTCGGCTCGTCAGCGAGCAGGATGCGTGGCTGCGTAGCGAGTGCGAGCGCGATGCAGACGCGCTGACGCTGACCGCCGGAAAGTTCGTGCGGATAACGCGCGAGCAGAGTTTCGGCTGTCGGCAGTTCGACGCGTTCGAGCAACTGGAGCGATCGCGCATGGGCCGCGTCGCGTGCGGTGCCCGCGTGGCGCACGGTCTCGCGCAACTGTGCACCGATGCGTCGCAGCGGGTGCAAGGCGGCGAGCGCATCCTGCGGCACCCACGCCAGTGCGCGGCCGCGCATCGCGACATGCTCGCGGGAATCCAGCGCGATCGCACGTCCCTGGACATGCAGCGTCCCGCTCGCGCGCAATGCCGGTGGCAGCAGTCCGAGCAGGGCGAGCGTCGTCAGGCTTTTTCCGGCGCCGGACTCGCCGACGATGGCGAGGCATTCGCCCGCATCGACATCGAGATCGAGCGGGCCGAGCAGGTCCGTGCCGGTGCCGCGGATCGATACCCGCAATTCACGCAGCGCAAGCAGCGGCGGGGCCGTCATGCGTTTTTCGCCGGCAACGCCTCGCCGTCCGCCGCGACGGTCGCGTTGCGCACATCCAGCCAGTCGCGCAGCGCGTCGCCCAGCTGCTGGAAGCAGGCGAGCGTGGTCACCAGCAGGAATGCGGGAACGAGCAGGGTCCACGGTGCGCTGTCGAGTTCCTGCGCGCCTTCTTCGAGCAGGGTGCCCAGGCCCGCCGACGGCTGGTCGATGCTCAGGCCGAGGAAGCCGAGAAAGCTTTCGACGAGGATCGCCTGCGCGGCGAGCAGGCTCGCGTACACCAGGGCAAGACCGAGCAGGTTCGGCACGATGTGGAAGCGCAGGACTTCCAGCGTGGATGCCCCCGACGCGCGGGCCGCGAGCACGAACGGCTGCTCGCGCAGGCGCGCGGCCTCGGCGCGCACCACGCGTGCCAGGTCTATCCAGACGTAGCCGCCGATCGCCGCGAGCAGCAGCGGCAGCGATCGCTCGAACAAGGTCAGCAGCAGGATCACGATCAGCAGGAAAGGCAACGCCGAGACCACATCCAGCCCCCGCATCATCAGTCGTTCGCTGCGACCGCCCAGGTAGCCGGCGCTCGCGCCATAGGCGGTGCCGATGACCAGCGCGATAGCGGTCGCACCGATACCGAGCAGGAGCGAAAGCCGCAGCCCGTAGAGCGCACGCACGAAAGTGTCGCGACCGATCGCATCGGTGCCGAGCCAGTGCGAGCGTGCGAACGAGGGAGGGGTCGAGAGCGCATTCCAGTCCGGATGCTCGGGCGCATACGGCGAGAGCCACGGCCCGGCCGCCGCGCACAGCGCGAGCCCGACGAGTACGCCGAGGCAGACGCGCGCGGAACGGGGAAGGCGACGCACAAAGGACCGCATCGGGCCATCATCGCGCGCAAGCCCATGGCGGCGCCAGCGCGACGGGCGCGGGTATCATGGTGACCCTGCCATCGTCGAAAGTCCCATGCCCCATC
>DATHOV010000252.1:0-2699 GCA_035484515.1 Lysobacteraceae bacterium | reverse complement strand
GGGCGTGCCGCTGCTCGGCATCTGCTACGGCATGCAGACGATGGCGATGCAGCTCGGCGGCAAGGTCGAGGGCGATCACCACCGCGAATACGGCTATGCGGAGGTCGAGGTGCTGCGCGCCTGCGCGCTGCTCGACGACCTCAAGGATTTTCCCGGCTCGCCGCCGCGCCTGGGCGTATGGATGAGTCACGGCGACCGCGTCACCGCAGCACCGCCCGGCTTCCGCGCCACCGCGCGCACCGAAAGCGTCGCGATCGCGGCGATGGCCGACGAAGCCCGCCATTGGTACGGCGTGCAGTTCCACCCCGAAGTGACCCACACGAAGTCCGGCATGGCGATGCTCGAACGCTTCGTCGTCGACATCTGCGGCTGCAAGACCTTGTGGACCGCGGCGAACATCGTCGAGGACCAGATCGCGCGCGTGCGCGCGCAGATCGGCGACGACCATGTGCTGCTGGGTTTGTCCGGCGGCGTCGATTCGTCGGTCGTCGCGGCGCTGCTGCATCGCGCGATCGGCGACAGGCTCACCTGCGTTTTCGTCGACACCGGTTTGCTGCGCTGGAAGGAAGGCGACCAGGTGATGGCGGCGTTCGCCGATGCGTCCAGCGGAAACGGGCTGGGCATTCGCATCATCCGCGTCAACGCAGCCGACCGCTATTTCGCTGCACTGGCCGGAGTGACCGATCCGGAAGCCAAGCGCAAGATCATCGGCAGGCTGTTCGTCGAGATCTTCGAGGAAGAATCCGCGAAGCTCACCAGCGTGAAGTGGCTGGCGCAGGGCACGATCTACCCCGACGTGATCGAGTCGGCCGGCAGCAAGACCGGCAAGGCGCACGTCATCAAGAGCCACCACAACGTCGGCGGCCTGCCGGCGCACATGAAGCTCGGCCTGGTCGAGCCGCTGCGCGAATTGTTCAAGGACGAGGTGCGCCGCATCGGCGTCGAACTCGGCCTGCCGCGCACGATGGTCTATCGCCATCCATTCCCGGGCCCGGGCCTGGGCGTGCGCATCCTCGGCGAAGTGAAGCCCGAGTACGCCGAACTGCTGGCGAAGGCTGACGCGATCTTCATCGAGGAACTGCGCAAGGCCGATCTCTACGACAGCACCAGCCAGGCCTTCGCGGTGTTCCTGCCGGTGAAATCGGTCGGCGTGGTCGGCGACGCGCGCGCCTACGAATGGGTGATCGCGCTGCGTGCGGTCGAGACCATCGATTTCATGACCGCCCACTGGGCGCACCTGCCGTACGACTTCCTCGACAACGTCTCGCGCCGGATCATCAACGAGCTCAAGGGCATCTCGCGCGTGGTGTACGACATCAGCGGCAAGCCGCCGGCGACCATTGAATGGGAATAGGCGACCTGCCACGGATGGCCGGGCCGGGGTGTCAACGTTCGGCCAGCACGACCAATACGAAACCGTTCGTGGTGAGCTTGTCGAACCACGGCTTTTCTCGTGGTGATCCTGAGCCTGTCGAAGGATCGAACCACGGCTTTTCTCGTGGTGATCCTGAGCCTGTCGAAGGATCGAACCACGGCCTTTCCCGTAGTGATCCTGAGCCTGTCGAAGGATCGAACCACGGCCTTTCCCGTAGTGATCCTGAGTCTGTCGAAGGATCGAACCATGAACGGCGACCCGGAGTCCGCACGTCATGAGCTTCTGGGTCTACATCCTCAAGTGCTCGGATGGTTCGTTCTACACCGGCCATACGGACAACCTCGAATATCGGATCGCGCAGCATCAGGCGGGCGAGATTGCGGGCTGTTACACCCATACACGCCGGCCAGTTGCCTTGATCTTCAGCCAGGATTTTGCCGACCGCCAGTCCGCGCTGGAATCCGAGATGCAGATCAAGCGATGGAGCCGGGCGAAGAAGCAGGCGTTGGCGGATCATGATTGGGACAGATTGAAAACCCTGGCGATGAATCGACAGGCTACGCAATCCGTTCATGGTTCGACGGGCTCACCACGAACGGAGCCCAAGTTCACTCAATCCGTCCGTGGTTCGACGGGCTCACCACGAACGGAGCCCAAGTTCACTCAATCCGTTCATGGTTCGACAGGCTCACCACGAACGGACTCGGGGGGTTCGCAAGTCGAAGACGAACACTGGATGCGCCACGCCCTCGCGCTGGCCGATCGCGCCGAGCGCGAGGACGACGAGATCCCGGTCGGTGCCGTGATCGTCGATGCGAAGGGCGAGGTCGTCGGCGAAGGCTGGAACCGCAACATCGCCGAACACGATCCGAGCGCACACGCCGAGATCGTGGCGATGCGCTCCGCCGGCCGGAAGCTGGGCAACCACCGCCTGGTAGGCTGTACGCTCTACGTGACGCTGGAGCCATGCGCGATGTGCGCCATGGCCATCGTGCATGCGCGCATCGCAAGGGTCGTCTACGCGGCCTCCGATCCCAAGACCGGGGCGGCCGGCAGCGTGTTCGATCTGCTTGCCGATCCGCGCCACAACCATCGCGTCGAAGTGCAGGGCAATGTGCTGACCGGCGAAGCGGGTTCGCGGCTGACGGCCTATTTCCGGCGCAAGCGCGGCAAGCCGGTCGAATGAACCTGGATCGAACCGCCGGTCAGACGGTTCCCTGATCCGCTTCGTTGCGTGCCAGCTGCCGGTCGAGATCGGCTTCCAGCATCGTCAGCGCCATCTTTGCTTCGCGGCCCAGGCACAGCGATGCGAGCAGTACGAGCA
>DATHOV010000251.1:0-2061 GCA_035484515.1 Lysobacteraceae bacterium | reverse complement strand
CGCATCGCACTCGACGGCGTGGATATCCGCGAACTGCGCATGCGCAACCTGCGCACGCACATCGCCCTGGTGTCGCAGAACGTGTTGCTGTTCAACGCCTCGATCGCCGACAACATCGCCTACGGCCGCGCCGATGCATCGGCCGAGGACATCGAGCGCGCGGCGGTCGCGGCGCGCGCGCACGAATTCGCCTCGCTGTTGCCCGATGGCTACGACACCGTGATCGGCGACCAGGGTGTGCGCCTGTCCGGCGGCCAGAAGCAGCGCATCGCGCTCGCGCGCGCCCTGCTCAAGGATCCGGCGGTGCTGATCCTCGACGAGGCGACCGCGATGTTCGATCCGGACGGCGAGCGCGAATTCATCGCGCAATGCCACGAGCTGCTGCGCCACCGCACCGTGCTGCTGATCACCCATCGACCGGCCAGCCTTGCGCTGGCCGATCGGGTGCTTCGGATGGAGGACGGGAGACTGGTCGAGGTCGCGAAGGCCACCGTCGACGGCATCGCGGCGGGTTCCTGATTCGTCCGGACTTATTACTATTGCTGCGCCGACCGCACCAGCAAGTGCTTGGCGAGTTGCCCGTGCAGCCGGCCGATGCCGCGTGCCGCGTGCATGTAGCCGAACAACAGCAGCACGCCGAGCGGGACCAGCACCGGCGCCATCCAGATGGGCATCGGGCCATCGTAGTCGCCGATCTGCAAGGTGGACAGGCCGAACAACGATCCGAGCGGGGCGAGGATGAAAGCGAGCGACACGCTCAGCAGCGTCACGCTGAGGGTGAAGTAGAGAATGCCCAGCGGCAGCATCATCAGCATGTAAAGCAGGGTGGACCAGCTGCGCGGATCGGTGAACATGCCGACGATCCGTTCCATCAGCGGCAGATTGCGCTCGGTGTACAACGGCCTGCGCGGCATGCGCTCGCCCAGCATCACTTCGACGATGCGGCCTTCCACCACCGACAGCACGCGCACGCTACCGAAGAACAGGATCATGAAGGGCAGGCCGATGATCAGGACCGCAAAGCCCAGCGACATGCTCATGCCGGTCACCGCCCAAGTGAAGTAGAAGATGCCGGTGGCGAGCGAGAGCAGCATGTAGAAGATCGACGCATACGTGCGCGGATCGGCGGCGACACCGAAGAACTTGCCGAGCGCCGACTCGCGCGGCGGCGGCGGCGGCGTGCGCATCGCGCGCGTGACCTTCACCTCGGTGTTGCGGTAGATGTCGGCGACTTCCTCGGGCGCGCCATAGCTGCCGGCGACCGAGGCGATCACGCTGGCCTCGTCCTCGCCCTTGCGTTCGGCGAGTTCGGAGCGCAGGTATTCCTCGGCGTCGTAGAGCGCATCCTGGATCAGGGCCGGGTCGGATCCCTTCAGCGCTTCGCGCAGTTGCGCGAGGTACGCGGGAATCGTGTGCGGCAACGGCTTGCCAGTGGCTTCGGGGTTCGCAGCGGCGGCGTTCATGGGACGTCCTTGAGTACGGAATCGACGGAGCGGCGGGTGTCTTCCCAGGTCGCGACCCAGTCGTTGAAGACCGCGCGACCCAGCGCGGTGATGCGGTAATAGCGGCGCGGCGGCCCTGCGACGGACGGCTCGACGTGACTGTCGAGCAGGCCGGCCGCGTTGAGGTTGCGCAGCACCGGGTAGAGCGCGCTCTGCTTGTCGCTGAACAACGCGTCACCGGATTGCTGCAGGCGCTTGGCGATCTGGTAGCCGTACAGCGGTTCGTCCGATCCGGCCAGCACGGCCAGCAGGACCAGCGAGACCGTGCCCGCGCTGAGTTCCTTCTGGAACTTTCGCAGGTGGCTTTCGGTGTCGTTCGCGGTGGCTGGGTCGGACTGAGACATGGCAATGACTTAACCATAGTACGAACTTAGTACTAGCGAGCGTGCCGGAAGTCACCCAAGGCGAACCGGTATCCTTCGGCCATGCACGCGCTCACCTTTTCCCGCTTCGGCGGCCCCGAAGTCCTCGAATGGACAGCCCTGCCTGACCCGGTTCCGGCACCCGGCGTCGCGGTGGTCCGCACCGCCGCGATCGGACTGAACTTCGCCGACATCTA
>DATHOV010000250.1:0-4998 GCA_035484515.1 Lysobacteraceae bacterium | reverse complement strand
GCCGTGCGCAGAGACTTCCAGGCCGCCGAGGATCGACAGGTCAATGTGGCCGCCGCGGATCATCGCGAACGAATCGGCGCTGGAGAAGAAGCTCGAACCGGGCAGGGTGGTGATGGTCTGCTTGCCGGCGTTGATCAGGTCGGGATCGACTTCGTCGTCGGTCGGGAACGGGCCGATGCCGAGCAGTCCGTTCTCCGACTGCAGCCAGACATCCATCCCTTCGGGGATGTAGTTGGCCACCAGCGTCGGCAGGCCGATGCCGAGGTTCACGTAGGCGCCGTCGGTGAGTTCGAGCGCGGCGCGCTGCGCCATTTGGTCGCGGGTCCAGGGCATGGTCTCGTTCCTTATGCTTTCCAGGGAATCTCTGATCTAGCCGCACTGATCGCAAGCAGCCTGTTGAAGAGCGATACCAAGTAACTGAAAGGTCTCGGCAACTTCCGTCCATGGTTCCCTTCGACAGGCTCAGGGCAGGCTGGCTCACCACGAACGGAAGTTGCAAGGCTCGCCACGAACGGAAGTTGTTCAGACGTTCCCTACGCGGACGCGGCGCGCACGGTGCGCTGTTCGATGCGTTTTTCCGGATGGACGTTGACCACGATGCGATCGACATAGATGCCGGGCAGATGCACGCAGTCCGGATCGATCGCGCCGAGCTCGACCAGTTCCTCGACTTCCACCACGCAGACCCTTGCGCACATCGCGACGGCCGGATTGAAATTGCGCGCGGTCTTGCGGAACAGCAGGTTGCCGGAGGCATCGGCCTTCCACGCCTTCACCAGCGACACGTCGGACCGGAGCGCGGTTTCCAGCACGTAGTGGTGGCCGTCGAACTCGCGCGTCTCCTTGCCCTCGGCGACGATCGTGCCGTAGCCGGTGCGGGTGAAGAAGGCCGGGATGCCGGCGCCGCCGGCGCGCATGCGCTCGGCGAGCGTGCCCTGCGGATTGAATTCCAGCTCGAGTTCGCCGGACAGATACTGGCGCTCGAATTCCTTGTTCTCGCCGACGTAGGACGAAATCATTTTCCTGATCTGCCGCGTCGCCAGCAGCTGGCCGAGGCCGAAGCCGTCGACGCCTGCATTGTTGGAAATCACCGTCAGGCCTTTCACGCCGGAGTCGCGCAGGGCGAGGATCAGCGCTTCGGGAATGCCGCACAGGCCGAAGCCGCCGACGGCGAGCGTCTGGCCATCGGCGACCAGGCCTTTGAGCGCCTCGTCGGCATTGGCGTAGAGCTTGTTCTTCGCGCCGTTCCTGCTGCGCGTCGAGGCGTTGGATTCGGCCATGAGGAGGCTCCCTGCGAGGCTTGCAAACATACCACGGAGCCAAAACCGGGCTCCATATCCGACCCCTGCGCGGGACGGGAGCCCCAACGCTTCGGGCTCCGCCGGAACCGCCTGCACCGATGCGCGTTAAACTTGCGGGTCGCTCGCAGTCGCGCCCAGTCCGTCATCCCGGATGTCATCCATGAACGAAGTCCGCCCGGATGCCGAAGTCGCCTTGGTCATCGATCTCGACGGAACCCTGCTCAAGTCGGACCTGCTGGTCGAATCGACCTTGTCCCTGCTCGGTCGCAAGCCCTGGCTGGTCTTGCAGTTGCCGCTCTGGCTGTCGCGCGGCAAGGCGCACCTGAAGCAGGAGATCGCCCGGCGCGTCGAACTGGACGTGACGTGCATGCCCTGGGACGAGCGCGTGCTCGCGCTCGCACGCGAGCATGCCGGGCAACGTCCGGTGGTCCTGTGCACGGCGAGCGACGAAAGACTCGCATCGGCCGTGGCCCGGCACCTGGGCGTGTTCGATGCCGTCATCGCGAGCGACGGCCAGCGCAACCTGTCGGGCGCGGCCAAGGCGCAAGCGCTCTGCGAGCGCTATGGAGAACGCGGCTTCGACTACGTCGGCAACGGGCGCGCGGATCTGGCGGTCTGGGCGAAGGCCCGGCGCGCGATCGTCGCCAATGCCCCGCAATCGCTTGCCCGTGCGGCCGCGGCAAACTGCGAGCTGGACAGCCACCTGCCGTCCACGGGCGGTCAGTGGCGATCGTGGGCCAAGGCCCTGCGGCTTCACCAATGGCTGAAGAATGTGTTGCTGTTCGTACCGGTTCTCGCGGCGCACCGGTTCTTCGAGCTCGATACCCTGCTGCGCTGCGGATTGGGCTTCGTCGCGTTTTCGCTGTGCGCCTCGAGCGTTTATCTGCTCAACGATCTGCTCGACCTCACGGCGGACCGGCATCATCCAAGCAAGAGCAAGCGTCCGTTCGCAGCCGGCCGCCTGCCCCTGGTCCACGGCCTGGCGGCGGTGCCCATGCTCCTGCTCTCCGCTTTCGCGCTCGCGCTGTGGCTCTCGCCGTTGTTCGCCGGCGTGCTCGCGCTGTATTACGTGCTGACGCTGGCGTATTCGCTGCGGCTCAAGAAGCGGGTGATGGTGGACGTGATCGCCCTGGCCGGGCTCTACACGATCCGCATCCTCGCCGGCGGCGCCCTGATCGCGACGCCGCCTTCGTACTGGTTGCTGGCGTTCTCCATGTTCCTGTTCCTGAGCCTGGCGATGCTCAAGCGCTACACCGAGCTGCTGGCCCTGGTCGGTCGCGGCAGGAGCAAGACCAGCGGTCGCGGCTACGACGTCGACGACCTGCACCTGCTGCAGTCCTTCGGTGCGGCCAGCGGCTATCAGGCGGTGCTGGTGCTCGCGCTGTACATCAACAGCAGCGCCAGCGAACTGCTGTATCGACATCCCCAGGTGCTGTGGCTCTGGTGTCCGATGCTGCTGTACTGGATCAGCCGGGCCTGGATGATCGCCTACCGCGGCGTCATGCGCGACGACCCGGTGATCTTCGCCGCCACCGACCGGGTCAGCCAGGTGGTTCTCGTGGTTTGCGCGGCGATCGCAGCCGGAGCGATCTGATGACGGTCGGCGAGTCCTGGGGCCGCTATCCGCGCGCGGCACAGGACGTGATCACGCTGGCCGGGCGCGAACGACTCCCCGATGCGACCGACCGCAAGCTCCTGCCTTATGGAAACGGCCGCAGCTACGGCGACTCCTGCCTCAACGATCAGGGTCGCCTGCTGGATACGCGCAGGCTCGATCACTACATCGCCTTCGATCCGGAAACGGGCGTGCTGCGCTGCGAAGCGGGAGTGCAGCTGGCCACCATCCTCGATCTCGTTGTGCCGCAGGGCTGGTTTCTGCCGGTGTCGCCCGGTACCCGATTCGTCACCGTCGGCGGCGCCATCGCCAACGACGTGCATGGCAAGAACCATCATGTCGCCGGAAACTTCGGCCACCACGTGCGCGCCTTCGAGCTGTTGCGCAGCGACGGCTCACGCCTGCCGTGCGCGCCGGACCGGAATGCCGAATGGTTCGCCGCGACGATCGGAGGCCTCGGCCTCACCGGCCTGATCACCTGGGCCGAGATCGGTCTGCAGCGCATCGCGAGCCCCTGGATGGCGATCGAGACCTGCAAGTTCCGCGACCTCGACGGGTTCTTCAGCCTGTCGGAACAGTCGGCAGTGGACTACGACTACAGCGTGGCGTGGATCGACTGCGTGGCGCGCGGAAAATCGCTGGGCCGGGGGCTGTTCACGCGCGGCCATCATGCGCCGGCCGACACCGGCCGCAAGGCGGTTTCGCCTGCGCGGCCAGTCGGCATGCCCTTCACGCCGCCGTTTTCGCTGGTCAATCCGCTGAGCCTGCGCGCGTTCAATGCGCTCTATTTCCACCGCCAGCTCCGAGCCCGCAGCAAGGCGATCTGCCATTACGAGCCTTTCTTCTATCCGCTTGATAAAATAGCGAACTGGAACCGGATGTACGGAAAGGCCGGATTCCTTCAATACCAATGCGTCGTTCCGCCGGCGAACGCGGCCGGCACGGTAGCCGAGCTGCTGCGCCGGATCGCGACCAGCGGGACCGGATCGTTTCTCGCGGTGCTCAAGCAATTCGGATCGCGTCCCTCGCTCGGCATGCTCTCGTTCCCGCGGCCGGGAACGACGCTGGCGCTGGATTTTCCGATCGATGCGAGGGGCCGCGTGTTCGAGCTGCTGAATCGGCTGGACGATGTCGTGGCCGAGGCCGGTGGCGCGGTCTATCCCGCCAAGGACGCGCGCATGTCGGGCAGCCGTTTCCGGCAGTACTTCCCGGCCTGGAAACAATTCCAGGCGTTCATCGATCCGCACTTCTCGTCGAGCTTCTGGCGACGTGTCATGGAACCCTAGCGCATGCAGAACATCCTGATCGTGGGCGCCACCTCGGCGATCGCCGAAGCCTGTGCGAGGCGCTACGCCGGTCGTGGCGACGCCTTGTTCCTGACCGGCCGGAACCTCGAGCGGCTGGCGGTCATGGCCGACGATCTGCGCGTGCGCGGAGCGCGGAGCGTGCACACCCGGTCGCTGGATGTCGTCGACGATGCCGCGCAGGACGCTGCCATCGCTGCGGCCTGGGCCGCGCTCGAACGCGTCGACGTGGTCCTGATCGCCCATGGCACCCTCCCCGACCAGGCGCGCTGCGAATCGTCGGCGGACTACGCCATCGACGAGTTCAACATCAATGCGGTCGCGACGATCCGCCTGCTGACCCAGCTCGCGCCGCGCATGCGGGCGCAACGCAGCGGAACCCTGGCGGTCATCTCCTCGGTCGCGGGCGATCGCGGTCGTGCCAGCAACTACCTCTACGGCAGCGCGAAGGCGGCCGTGACCGCGTTCGCGAGCGGGCTCAGGCAACGGCTTTCGGGCGAAGGCGTCAACGTGCTGACGATCAAGCCCGGCTTCGTCGACACGCCGATGACCAGCGCTTTCAAGAAGGGCGCGCTGTGGGCCAGCGCCGACCAGGTCGCGGCGGGCATCGTGCGCGCCATCGACAAGCGCCGCAGCATCGCCTACGTGCCGTGGTTCTGGGCCGGGATCATGCTCGTGATCCGCCACATCCCCGAATTCGTTTTCCGCAGGATCAAGCTGTGAGCGCGACTGTGAACACGATCGATCGCGATGCGCGCATCGTCCTGACCGGTGCGGC
>DATHOV010000249.1:0-4561 GCA_035484515.1 Lysobacteraceae bacterium | reverse complement strand
CCGAGGGGTGCGGCAACACTAGTGAACACGCACCGCGGGCGCAAGCGCAGACCGACCAGCGGAGCGATCCATGGCATGTGCGGCCTGCGACGCGCAGGGTGGGCAACGCCGCGTGCGTGCCCGGTGGCGCATGCGCGCGGCGCCGGCGCATGATGTGGCCATGCTCCGATCCAGCGCACGCCCGTGACGATGTCGGCAGAGCCAGGACAGTCGGCTTCATCCGGCCCTCTGGATGCGCTGTGGCAGGCACCGGCCCTGATTTCCACGTTGCTGGCCGGAGAAGGTCTTGCCCTCGTGCTGGCACTGACGCCCGATGCCGGCGGGGACCGCTGGGTGTATTTCGGACTGGCGTCGCTGATCATCCAGTGGATCGCATTCCTGACCATCGGCGGCCTGTACCTTTTCCGACGCCTGCTGGCCCGCTGGCGACCGCATTCGGTCGCATGGGCGACGCTGGGCCTGCTGCTTGTCAGCACATGGCTGGTCGGCGCCGCCGCCTGGTATGTCCTGCATGCAAGCGAACCGCCGAACGCACGCACGACTCCGGCGCTCATCCTGCGCCTGACCGGGATGGCGCTGACGGTCGGATTGCTGGGGCTGGCGGCGTTCCAGAACTACTGGCGGGCACGACAGCTTGCGGTACAGGCGACACAGTCCGAACTGGAAGCCCTGCAGGCGCGGATCCAGCCGCACTTCCTGTTCAATACCCTCAACACCGGCGCGGCGCTGATCCACGCCCGTCCGGGCGAGGCCGAGCGACTGCTGCTCGACCTGGCCGATCTGTTCCGCGCCGCCCTCGCCGGCCCGCGCAACATTCCGCTGGCCGAGGAGCTTTCGCTGACGCGACGTTACCTCGACATCGAGTCGCTGCGCTTCGGCGAGCGCCTGCGGGTGCGCTGGGAACTGCCCGCGGACCTGCCGCAGATGACGATACCGGCGCTGTCGATCCAGCCGCTGGTCGAGAACGCGATCCGCCACGGCATCGAGCCCTCGGCCGAGGGCGGCTGCGTCGACATCCGGGTGACCGCCGACCGGGACATGCTGACGGTGGCCGTGTTCAACGACCTGCCCGGCAATGGCGGAATCGCCAGCTCCGGTCACCGGATCGGGCAGGCCTCGGTGAGCGCGCGCATCCGTGCGCTCGACCCGCTGCGCCAGGGGCGCCTCGACACTCGCACGGAAGACGGCCGCTACATCGCCGTCATCACCTTGCCGCTGGTGGACGTCGCCGCAGCCGCTTCGCGGAAGGCTCAGACCAGCACGCGGTAGCAAGGCTTGTAGTCGCCCGACATCTTCATCCTGCTCTGGGCGACGAAGGCGCGCAGCAATGCGTCGAGCGCCTGCATGATGTCGGGGTCGCCGTGGATCTCGAACGGGCCCTGCTGCTCGATCCGCCGAATGCCCTCTTCCTTGACGTTGCCGGCGACGATGCCCGAGAACGCCCGCCGCAGGTTCGCGGCCAGCAGGTGGATCGGCTGGTTGCGATGCAGGTTCAGCGCCGCCATCGAGGCGTGGGTGGGATTGAACGGATGCTGGAGCTCTTCGGGAATGCGCAGCATCCAGTTGAAGAAGAACGCGTCCTGGGTGTCGATGCGGCGCTGGCGCACGAGACGGATTCCCTCGCGCATCGTCCGCGCGACCGCGGCAGGATCGTCCACGATGATCCGGTAGCGACTGGACACGGCATCGCCGAGGGTGAGCCGCAGGAAGTGGTCGATCTGCTCGAAATAGGCGGCAGCAGACTGCGGCCCGGTGAAAACCAGCGGGAAGGGTTCGTCGGTGTTGTCGGGATAGGTCAGCAGGCCGAGGATGAAGAGGATCTCCTCGCAGGTGCCGACGCCGCCGGGAAACACGATGAAGCCGTGGCCAAGGCGCACGAAGGCCTCGAGCCGCTTCTCGATGTCCGGCAGGATCACCAGGTCGTTGACGATCGGATTGGGCGATTCGGCGGCGATGATTCCCGGCTCGGTGACCCCGATGTAGCGGCCCTGCTGGCGGCGCTGCTTGGCGTGGGCGATGGTCGCGCCTTTCATCGGCCCCTTCATCGCGCCCGGCCCGCAGCCGGTGCAGATGTCTAGCCAGCGCAGGCCGAGTTCGTACCCGACCGACTTGGTGTAGACGTATTCCTCGCGCGAAATCGAATGCCCGCCCCAGCACACCACGAGGTTGGGCTCGCTGCGCGGCTTGAGGATGTGCGCGTTGCGCAGGATCTCGAATACCGCGCTGGTGATGCCGGCGCTGGTGGCGGTCGAGTACTTCTCGTCGCCCTCGACCTCGGTGGTGGTGTAGACGATGTCGCGGACCACGGCGAACAGCAGTTCGGCGACGCCGCGGATGATCTGCCCGTCGACGAAGGCCTGCGCGGGCGCGTTGAGCAGTTCGAGCTTGATGCCGCGGTCGTGCGGACGGATCAGGATGTCGAAGTCCGTGTACATCGCCGCCGCCGCGCGCGCGTCGTCCGCGTAGCTGCCCGTGGTCAGCACCGCCAGCGCGCAGCGTCGCAGCAGGTCGTGCAGGACGCTGCCTGCCGAAGCGTCGCGCAGACGCGCGATCTCGGCGCGCGAGAGCACATCGAGGCCGCCGCGTGGCGACACCAGCGCGTTGACGGTGCCGATCGACCGGGTCGCATCAGTCGAAGTCGGCGGGATGTTGATGTCGATCGGGTTGGCGTCGTTCATGTCGGCGGGAGCTGGGGACAGGGACGGAAAAGTAGCACGCGTCGCGGCAGTCGCTCGTGACGCCGGTCAGCCGCGCGGCGCGATGTGCAAATAGACGCCCAGTCCGTCGAGGAACATCTGCACAGACAGTGTGACCACGAGCATGCCCATCAGCCGTTCCACCGCGACCAGCACGCGCGAGCCGAGCACCTTGTACAGGTAGGTCGCGGCGAACAGGATCGCGGCCGTCGCCAGCCACGCGATCACCAGGGCGATGCTCCAGTCGGCGTTGCGCTGCGGATTGGAATGGCTCAGCAGCATCACCGAAGCCATGCCCGAAGGGCCGGCGATGAACGGGATCGCCAGCGGCACGATGAAGGGTTCGCCCTCGGGCACGTCGCCGAACATGCCTTCCGGACTCGGGAAGATCATCTTGATGCCGATCAGGAACAGCACGATGCCGCCGCCGATGCTCACCGATTCCTGGCGCAGGTGCATCGCCGCGAGCACGTACTGGCCGCCGAGCAGGAAGGCCATCAGCACGCCCAGCGCGATCAGCAGTTCGCGCGCGAGCACGATGCGCCGCCTCCGCGGTTCGAGCGGCCGCAGCAGGCCGAGGAATACCGGAATGTTGCCGAGCGGGTCGAGGACCAGCAACAGCAGGAGCGCCGCGGACCAGGTACTCAAGCGACATCCCCTGAAACCGACTCCCTGTCAGAATCGCATGATCGCGACGCCTCCGAAGGGCAGCTTCCCATCGCACGAGCAGCGCCGCCGGCTGATCCCGGCGACGCCTGCACACCCCATTGTCCGAGATCCCTCATCGCGGCCCTGCCATGGGCAGCACGACCGCCTGCGGCTCAGGTTTCGGCCGCGCGATCTGCGGCGACCACACCTGTCCACGATGCTCACCGCCGGCAGCCGACAGCAGGTGCACGCAGGCATCGGCGTAGGCGTTCGCCAGCGGCCAGGTTCCGGGGGTTTCGGTCATGAAGGCCTTCGCGCGCAGTGCGGTCTGCATCGGTCCCGGCTGCAGCGCGGAAACGCGCACGGGAGAATTCTCGAGTTCGTCCGCAAGCATGCGCACCAGCCCCTGCAGGGCGAACTTCGATACGCCGTAGCCGCCCCAGTAGGCGCGCCCGACGCGCTTCGGATCGTCCATCACGAACACCACCGCGCTGTCTGGAGCGCGCCGCAGCAGGGGCAGGCAGGCCCGGGTCAGCAGGAACGGCGCGCCGACATTGACGTGCAACGCATTCACGAATTCCGAAGGATCGGTGTTCTGCAGCGGCGTGAGCCCCTGGAACTCGGCGGCCGCATGCAGCAAGCCGTCGAGCCGGCCGAGTTCGTCGCCGATGCGCATCGCCAGGTCGGCGTAATCGGCTGGCGTCGCGCCGAGCAGGTCGAGCGGATAGATCGCCGGCTGCGGCCCGATCGCCGCGAGCGCATCGTGCAGGCGCTGCAGCTTCGGCACGCGGCGCCCGAGCAGCACCACCGTCGCGCCCGCCGCCGCGCAGGCACGCGAAGCCGCGTCGCCGAGCGCGCCGTTCGCGCCGGTGACCAGCACGACGCGATCGGCGAGCGTTCCCGCAGCAGCGGCTGCGACCGGTCCGGCGCCTGTTTCCGGAGCCGTCACGCGCGCTGCGCCTCGGCGGCCATGCGCTTGAGTTCTCCGCTCGCGTGCAGTTCGAGCGCGATGTCGCAGCCGCCGATCAGTTCGCCATTGATGAACAACTGCGGGAACGTCGGCCAGTCGGAATAGCGCGGCAGGTTCGCGCGGATCTCCGGATCCTCGAGCACGTTGATCGCCTGGTATTTCGCGTCGCACTCCGTCAAGGCATGCACGATGCGGCTGGAAAAACCGCACATCGGGAATTGCGGCGTACCCTTCATGAACAGCACGA
>DATHOV010000248.1:0-2182 GCA_035484515.1 Lysobacteraceae bacterium | reverse complement strand
TGCCGGTGCGGATCGCGCTCGATCCCGATCAGATCCGCAAGCACCCGTTGCGCATCGGTCTGTCGATGAGCGTCGATGTCGATCTGCACAATAGCGATGGCGCTCTGCTGCCGAGCAAGGCGGTCGACCAGCCCGTGCTGAGCACCGACGTCTACGAGCACCAGGTCAACGAAGCCGACGCACTCGTGCAGAAGATCATCCAGGCGAACCTGGCTGCTTCGACGAATGCCCAGTCCGCGGCCGCCGTCAAGAGCAACTGAGCCGTGTCCGCTGTCGCCGCATCTGCGCCTGCACCCGCCCAGGCATTCCGGCCGCCGAGCCTGGCGCTGGCGACGGTCGGGCTGTCGCTGGCGACGTTCATGCAGGTGCTCGACACCACGATCGCCAACGTCTCGCTGCCGACGATCTCCGGCAACCTCGGCGCCAGCGCATCGCAGAGCACCTGGGTCATCACCTCGTTCGCGGTCAGCAATGCGATCGCGCTGCCGCTGACCGGCTGGTTGAGCAAACGCTTCGGCGAGGTCCGCTTGTTCATCTGGGCGACGGTGCTGTTCTCGCTCGCCTCGCTGCTGTGCGGCCTGGCGCAGAGCATGGGCATGCTGGTCGTCTCGCGCGCCCTGCAGGGCTTCGTCGCCGGGCCGATGTATCCGCTCACGCAGAGCCTGCTGGTGTCGATCTATCCGCGCGAGAAACGCGGGATGGCGCTTGCCCTGCTCGCCATGGTCACGGTCGTGGCGCCGATCGCCGGACCGATCCTCGGCGGCTGGATCACCGACGACTACAGCTGGCCATGGATCTTCTTCATCAACATTCCGATCGGCATCTTCGCCAGCACCGTGGTGCGGACCCAGCTCGCGGGCCGTCCCGATCCGATGGTGCGGGAGCCGATCGACTACATCGGCCTGATCACGCTCGTGATCGGCGTGGGCTGCCTGCAGATCCTGCTCGACCTGGGCAACGACGACGACTGGTTCCACGCGACCCACATCGTCGTGCTCGGAATCGTCTCGGCGATCGCGCTGACGATCTTCGTGATCTGGGAGATGACCGACAAGCATCCACTGGTGGACCTGAGCCTGTTCCGCCATCGCAACTTCCGGGTCGGGACGATCGCGCTGATCGTCGCCTACGCGGCGTTCTTCTCGGTCGGCCTGCTGATGCCGCTGTGGCTGCAGCGCGACCTCGGCTACACCTCGATCTGGGCCGGCCTGGCGACGGCGCCGCTGGGCATCCTGCCGGTATTCCTCGCGCCGCTGGTCGGAAAATACGCGCCACGGTTCGATCTGCGCATGATCGCGAGCATCGCCTTCGTGGTGATGGCGATCACGAGCTTCATGCGTTCGAGCTTCAATCTCGACGTGACCTTTGCCGAAGTCGCCGGCATCCAGCTGTTCATGGGCGTCGGCGTGGCGCTGTTCTTCATGCCGGTGCTGACCATCCTGCTGTCGGACCTCGACGGTCGCGAGATCGCTTCGGGCGCGGGACTGGCGACGTTCCTGCGTACCCTCGGCGGCAGCTTCGCCGCGTCGATCACCACCTTCATCTGGTACAACCGCACCGAAGTGCATCATGCCCAGATCGCCGAGAACATCAGCGTCTTCAATCCGGCGTCCTACAACGCCGTGGCCGCGATGGGACAGGGCGATGTCCAGCGCGGCGCGATGATGATGGACGGGCTGATCACCCAGCAGGCCTCGCAGATGGGCTTCAACGAGATCTTCTACGGATTGGGCTGGATCTTCCTGATCATCATCGCCCTGATGTGGTTTGCGCGGCCGCCGTTCGGCGCCGGACCGGCGGCAGCGACCGGTGGCGGGCACTGAAGCAGGTTCGTTGGGCCAGTCTCACGTCTTGAGGCACCCCCGTCCCGCACTCCCTCCCAGCCGCCCGGCAACGCGCGGAATCGACAGGGGGAGAGGGACATGGAACGCCATCGCACGACGATCGCAGCAAGCCCGCAGCCGCGCCATCGCGCGCTGCAGTCCGCCGCTGCGCGCGTCCCGGCGTCGATTGTCGGACGGCTTTCGTCCTCCGACGACCATCGGCCGGCGAATGTCGCCGGATCCGGTGCTCCGTCCGACGACATTCGCGGTCCGACAACCTGCGGGACCCGGAAATCCGACGACATTCGCCCTCCGACGATCGTCGGACGCCGAAAGCCGTCGAACGAAGCACCGAATCC